>CANQPF010000007.1 GCA_947625665.1 uncultured Clostridia bacterium
TATTGATTCAACTTTAGCTCCAATTCCATCCTGTGTTATATAGTCCATATCTTCTACTTTAGAATAATTCTCACCTTCCACATATGTTAGGTTTCCTCTTGTTTCAACTGTCTGAATCTTTTCAAATTCATTGTATCTCTTATCAATATCTATTTTATCTCTAACTTTTAAATATGCTTTATAAGAAATAAATGCAATAATTAATACTAAAATAATTATGACTATTGATAATAAAAGTTTTTTCCATAATTTCATTTTTTTCTTTTCCATAAAAAACTCCCCTTAATTTCAATTTTCTTTACATTTATTGTTATTTAACCAGTTTATTAAAACCTCAAATTCTTCATAATGATTTTTAAAAAACTTATTTTGCTTCATCAATTCTACAATTTCATCTTCTGAAAACCATCCAACAGACTCTACTTCTTCTTTCTGCAACTTTAATTTTTTTATATTTTCTATATCTATCTTGATATAATAATCATCCCAAAATACTCTTTGTTCATCAGATCTGCCTGAAAAATATAATTGTAAATCATCAGGATTTAACTTCAATCCAATTTCTTCTTCAACTTCAGTTATTATTCCTTGAATACTTGTCTCTCCAGATTTTGGATGTCCTCCTGTTGTTGCATATTTTCCATTTTTTATTTCACTTCTTTTTTGAATTAAAAATTTCCCATCAGAATTTTGCATAAATACTAAAACTACCAATATGTACTTTCCTTCAGGAATTTTTTCTCCTTTTTTTATTGTTTCACCAGTAAGTTTTCTTTTTTCGTCATATAAATCTCTTTTTTCCATTTAATTACTCCTCTTATTTCTCCTCGCAATTTTCTAAGAATTGATATAAGAGCAAGTGATTTTTCTCAATAATCGCTTGCTCAATAGTGTATATTTATTTTTTTAATTGTAATCCATCTTTAAATGCATTTCCAACTCTTTCGTTTACTTTGTAGTAACCTTGAGTATATGGATCAAATGCTATTGCATCTACCAATGATATGTCTACATTGTCTCCATTCATTACACTTTCATCAGCTGTAACATTCACAACTTTTCCTATTACTCCACAACCATATTGACCATCTTGATATTCTATATATTCACATTCTAAACATATTGGAAATTCATTTATAATTGGTGCATCAACATTTTCAGATTTGGTAACTGTTAGTTTACTATTTTCAAATTTATTTGATGTATTATTTCCTGATACTACTCCAAAATAATCCGCTTCTACAACATGTTTACTATCTGCAATACTAACTGTAAAAGCTTTTCTTTCTTTAATATTTTTAACAGTTTTATGTGTTTCTGTTAGATTAAGTACAACATGTTGTCTATCTACCATTGTACCCCAAGCAGCATTCATAACATCAACAGATTTATCTTCATTATATGTTGCAACCATTAATACTGGCATTGGAAATATTCCCTCAGTAGTTTTAATATTTTTTCTCATAATATTACCTCCCTCTTTTTTATACATAGATAGTATATCACAAAATTAATAATTTACTAAAAACAAATAATAATTTTATAATTTTTTTATTACTTTACATGGATTTCCTACTGCAACACTATTTGATGGTATATCTTTATTTACAACGCTTCCTGCTCCAATAACAACATTATCGCCTATTGTAACCCCTGGAAGTACACAGACATTTCCTCCAATCCATACATTGTTCCCTACAGTTATTGGCTTAGCATATTCTAATCCTTTATTCCTTGTTTTATAATCTAATGGATGTCCTGCAGTATAGAAACCACAATTTGGAGCTATAAAAACATCGTCTCCAAATTTAACTTTATTTCCATCTAAAATAATCAAATTATGATTTGAATAAAAATTTTCTCCAATTTCAATATTATATCCATAATCACACCAAAAAGGTTGTTCTATACAATATTCTTTTTTTGTTTTCCCTATAATCTTACTTAATATTTCTTTTCTCTTTTCAATATTTGAAGGTTTTATATTGTTATATTCATAACATAAGTCTTGTGTATTTGTTCTTTCTTCTATTAATTCTTTATCATAATTTGCATTGTATATCTCTTGGTTTAACATTTTTTCTTTTTCAGTCATTTTTTCTTTCTCTCCTATTCTTTGGTTTCGCTATTTATATTTATGCTTAGATAATAACACAAAAGCAAGTACTTTTCAATCAAAAATACTTGCTTTTTATCTCATTTACATAGCTTTTGCTACATTTAATCACTTGATGTGCTAGTGTTTTGTTGAGCATAAGCTACAATTTGTAGAACTCTATAAATTAATTCTAATAGTGAAATAATCATATCATTAATATATTGAATATTATAAAGTTTAAATAAATTTCTTAACATTTCTAATTCATCATCAGTAGCCATATTACTTTCTTTTAATAATTCATACGCTTTTTCTTGTGCCTTCTTTTCGGTTTTAAGTACTTTTATTGACATTATAAAAGATGCTAAATAAATTAAGAATCCTATTATAATACATGCTATAGTACATACTGGAATTTGTGCTTTTACAATTATAACATCAAGTAATATTCCTATGATAACTAATGGAATAAATGCTATTGGTCCAAAATAAATAATCGGTGTTAACTTAATTCTAGTTTTCATATCCGGATCATCTTCTTTATCTAATATAGCTAAACATGATTTTTGAGAAGCCATTGCTAAAGAAGCTACAGATTTCTTCTTCCATGTTAATCTCCTTAATCTAACTTTTTTAAAATAATGGCTATAACTATTACCAAAAAGGATTGAACCACTTGATTTAACTTTAATTTTTTGCAAACCATTATCATCTAATATTTTTCTTGCAATATCTTGCCCTGTCATATCTAAACTATTTTGTTTTTTGTTGTACTTATGATATTTAAGCGCTAAAACTATTTGTACTCCAAAAGCAAAAATAGAAACAATTAATATTAGTATTAAAACTATACCCATTAGAAGTATTATACCATCTGATACATTACTTAAACTAGTATCCATTGCACCTTCTGCTATTTGTCTAAACATTTCTACCATATTTTTTCTCCCCTTTCTTTAATTTATAATATGAAATATTTTCTCAAATATTATATTTGCATTATAATCCATTTAACGAATTAAATCAACTTAATTAGATTTTTTTTTACATTTATTGCGCAAAGTTTAGGATATATACAATACAGATGAAAAGGGTTTTATCTTAATTTTACTTTTTCTCATATTTATCTTTAACTATAATCTTATCCCAAAAGGCAAGAACTGCTGGTAATAAAGTTAAAATCAAAATTGTAGAACAAATTGTACCTTCTGAAACTGTTTTACAAATTTTAGCAGCGATTGCTGAAGCAAAATTTGCAATAATTAAAGTTACAATAATAAGTATAGAACTTGATGTCAAAATTGTATGAATTGATTTATTATAAGAATCTATGATAGCTTGTTTTATTCCTTCCTTTCTTCTATGTTCAAGATAATATGATGCATATAAAATAGCATAATCAATAGTTGCCCCCATCAAAATACTTTGTACGATAAGTATTGAAATAAAGTAAACATTTTCTCCTGCAAAAGAAAGTATTCCCATAGTTAAATAAACCGCACATTGTATTGTAAGCACTAAAATTATAGGTATTATTATAGATTTAAATGTAAGTGCTACTACAACAAATATTGCTATCATTGTTATTATAGTCATAAAATTCAATTCATCATCAAATGTTTGACTCATTTCATACGCCATTGGTGAGTCACCTATTATATAAAAATCTTCTATATCCTCACCAATCATATCTTTTAATTTTTGAATAAATTCAAAAGTTTCTGGTGATTCAAAATCAAATTTTGTGTTTAGTACAATTCTTGAAAAATCTTTTCCTATTAATAATTTTTTTGCATCTTCTATCATCGTTTTAGCATCTGTTACATGGTTTCTCATATCATCATCTATAAAATCTATAAAACGCTCATCTTGCAAAATGTCATCATTTAAGAAGTTAACAAATTGTTCTACTGTCATCTCCCACGTATCATTATATAATTTGCTACTTCCATAATAAGTATAAAGAAGTTCAACTGTATTTTTTTCTATATCGTTTGTTAAATTACTCATAATTGCAAAAATTTCATCTGATGTGTATCTTGTATTATTTAAGCTATTATTCATAATCCCTCTAACTGTGTTGAGTTTTAATATTTTTTGTTCATCAAAATTACTTGCATATTCTTCATTTGTAACTACATCATTAAGCAAGAAATCTACAAACTCATTTAATGATACCGTTGGATTTGTATTTACATATTTAGATGCATACAAGCCATATAGTAAATTCATATTTTCTCCATTTATACTTAATAAAGAAGATAATTCATTACTATTATATTTTTTATTTGCCATGACTCCGCTCATAACTGATTGAAGCAAATTTAAATCTTTTATTGTACTACTTGGAATTTTATTTGCAAGTGCATTATCATTTTTATGGGTAAGAACAAAGTTCACAAATTCTTGAGGTGCCATTTTGGTACTATTTTGATTTGAAACATATAAAGTATAAATATTTTTAGTATTGTTACTATCAATTCCTATAACTTGTGATATTTCTTGATAAGTATAACTAGAATTATTTAAACTACTTCTCATTATAGTAGATAATAGTTTTAATTGTCCCATTGTTGCTCCATCAACATTACTTTTTATACTTTCATTGTTACTATTATCCAAAATTAAATTAACAAATTCATTAGGAGTAGCTACCCAATTATTTGTATTTCCTGTAATATAATCTATTAACCCATATATTTGATACATTTGATTTATATCTATATTTAAAATTTTAGATAATTCTTCTGCTGAATATTTAGTTTGATTTTTTAGAATATTCCCATCAGCTAGTAAATTGCCTAGTTTTGACATATCAACATTATCTAAATAATGGGTATTAGTTTTTATATTATTTACATTGTTTATAAACTCTACTATTGTAAATTTACTTTGGCTCTTCTCTTTACTATATTTTAAGAGCAAAACTTGATTTACTCTTGATTCTTCTATTCCTATTAAACTTGATAATTCTTTACTATTCAACTGTTTTGTAATAGTGCCTTTGTCACTAAAAGTTGATAACATCTTTACATTTTCAATCGTTTTATTATCAAAACTCTTTGCATAATTGCTATCTTTTAATACATTATTTAATACAAAATTTGAAAATTCTGAAAGTGTCATTTTTGCACTAATATCATCTAAAGAAATATAATACTTATATAATTCATTCATTGTATTACCATCAATTCCAAATAATTGAGCCATTTGTTTACTTGGTATTTTTGTCTGAATTGTATTTTTATTTATGTATTTAGACAATGTATTTAATTTGGTCCTACTTTGACTATCTATTTTACTAGCATATTTTTCATTTGTTAGAACGTCTTTGTTCATAAAATTTACAAATTCATTCATATTAAGCTGAACATTATTGTTTTTAGAAAGATAATAAATTAAAGCATCATCTACTTCAGCTTGGTCAATTTCTAATATATCTGCAATTTCCTTTGAAGTTCTTTTTTTGTTTATAGATGATTCTGTAACAAAGTTTTTTAACCTTGTAATATTACTTTTAGTTTTATCATCTATTTGTTTATTTATTTCTTTATTGTTATATGCTTCATCTTCAATGAAACTTACAAATTCATTAAATGTAAGCGTATTATTATTATCTGGATTGTAATAATCAAAATATAAAATCTTTAACAAATAATCTTCAATATTAACATCTGATCCTAAATCCTTTAATTTATCCTTTAGTTTGTCATAAGTTAACTTTTCATTAATTGTATTTCCATATCCTAAAACTTCATCTATTTTATCCTCATCTTCAAGTAATTTTAAGTATTTCGAAATTTTATCCTCATCTTCATTTTTATATATAATAGCAATTTGGTTATTCTCACTAAATATTTTTGAAATTTCATCTTTTTGAGATTCAGTATAATCAATTCCTAAGTTTCCTTTTAGGAAAAAACTTACTATGAAAACTATGATAAATAAAGGAGCTGCAATATATCTAATTTTATAGCTAAACCTTCCTAACTTATCTAATTTAATATTAGGACTTCTTTTCTTAGTCTTGTTAATCCATTTGTCAAACATTAATATTAATGATGGAAGTACAAAGAAGATGCAAATCAAACTAAATAATACACCTTTTGCTAAAACAAATCCTAAATCTTTTCCTATTTTAAAAGTCATAAATACTAAGGCTAAAAGTCCAACTATTGTTGTAACAGAACTACTTGAAATAGCTTGAAATGCTTTATGTAGTGCACTTTTCATTGCTTTTACTTTATCTTTTTCTATTTCCTTTTCTTGATTATATCTATTCATTAGCATTATAGAATAATCCATTGATAATGCTAACTGCAATATTGCTGAAATTGAATCTGTAATGTGTGATACATTGTTAAACATTATATTCGTTCCCTTATTAAGACATACTGCCATTAATATTGCTGTTAAAAATAAAAAAGGTTCTACATAAGATTCACACATTATAAGTAATATAACTAATGCGCATCCAACTGCAAGAACAACTATCCAAACCGGTAATACACTCTTATTAGTTTCTGTCACATTTCCACTAGTATATATATCATAATCTTTATATTTTTCTGTTACTTGATTATATACATCTGTTGCTGTTTTTGAATCAGACTTATCATCTACCGTAATAACATATAAAGTATAATTGTCTTTATTATAATTTTCACTATCATCATATTCTACACTCTCTACTCCAGATATTTCTTCTAAAGAGTTTTTTACATCTGCTTTTTCTTCATTTTTTAAATCTTTAAACATTAAATTTAAAGTACTAGTTTCAGTCTCTGAAAATTCTTTTTCCATAATGTTCATACCAATTCTTGTTTCCGAAGTATCTGGTAAATATTTAGCTATATCATGGTTAATTTTAACATTTGATGATAATATAGCCGAAATTATTGTAAGTACAATAAATAATACTAAAATAAAATATCTTTTATTTACTATAAAATCACTGATTTTTTTCAAGTTAAATCCTTCCTTTCGTTTTTTATATAAAATTATATATTTTGTAATTTAATATTTTCCAAAATTTTTCACACTGTATTTTATTATACTCTCATTATATTTGTAATAGAAGTATAAATATATCAAAAGTGTCTAAATTTAGACACTTTTTGTAAAATTGTATTTTTTCTTTGATAAATCTATGTTATAATAGTTTATAGTTTTATTTTTTTAGAAAGGATTTTTAAAATGAAAGTACAATGTCTAAATTCATCTTCTGTAAAAACTAGAAATTTAATAAAAAAGACTTTTGCAGAATTAATTAATGAAAAAAAACAGTTAGACAAAATAACTGTTACAGAATTAGTAAAAAGAGCAAAACTAACAAGAAGTACATTTTATACCCATTATGACAATATATATGAAGTTGCACAAGACTATCAACTTCAAACAATAGAACTTCTTTGCAGTGAAGATTTACATCTATATTCTAAACAAGATATCCAAGATTATTTTGTAAATATTATAAGGTGCTTAAAAGAAAATGAAGAAATATATAAATTATTATTGTCTGCTAATGAATCTATTTTATTTTTAGAAAGATTAAAAAACATAGCAAGTGAAAAAATTTATAAAGCTTTAAAAAGCACTTACAATAACAAGTATCTAGAAATGGATGTTTCATTTCTTATGAATGGTATATTAATGGAAATTATAAAATATTTTAGAAACGAAAGTGATTATTCTTTAGATGATTTATTATTAAATATGCAAAAATGGTTTGAGAAAATATTTGATTAATCTCAAACCAATTTTATTGTAGTAGACAACAAGGTTCTTATTAAATTATTTTAACTTTCTATGATTTTATCAACTGTTTGTTCTCTCATTTCTTTCATCATTTTACAACTTTCACTTAATTTCTTATTTTCTTCTTCATTTAATTCTAGCTCTACAAGTTCTCTTACTCCTTTGCCATTAATTACTGCTGGAACACCAATATAAACATCATTTTGACCGTACTCACCTTCTAAATATGTTGAAACTGTTAGTATTGAGTTTTCACTATCTAAAACAGCTCTAACTAGTCTATTCAAAGACATTCCTATTGCATAATATGTTGCTTTCTTCTTCTCTATTATTTCGTAAGCGGCATCTATAACATCTTGATGTATTTTTTCTAAATTTTTCATATTATGATTTCCGTCTTTCATTACATCTATTACTTTTTTACATCCAATATATGCATGATTCCATGGTACAAATGATGAATCTCCGTGTTCTCCCATTATATAAGCATGGACATTTTTACTAGATACTTGTAAATAATCTGCTATTAGATAGCGTAACCTTGCAGTATCTAAAACTGTTCCAGAACCTATAACTTGATTTTTAGGCAAACCTGATGTTTTATATACAACATATGACATTAAATCAACAGGATTACTTGCAACTATTATGATTCCATTAAATCCACTAGCCATAATTTGTTTTGTTATATCTTTTACTATCTTTGTATTTGTTTCAACTAATTCCAATCTACTTTGTCCTGGTTTTTGTGGTACTCCTGCAGTTATGACTACTATTTGTGCATCTTTACAATCATCATAATTCCCTGCTTTAATTCTCATTTTTTGTGGTGCATATGGCAATCCATGAGAAAGATCCATTTCTTCACCTTTAATTTTGTTTTCATCAATATCCACTAAAACTAATTCTGCAATTCCTCCTCTATTTAACATTGAATATGCCATACTCATTCCTACAAATCCAGCACCTACTAAAACAATTTTACCTTTTTTCATATAAAATCACTCCTTTATCTTATCATTAACTTTTTACAAATTAATATGTATCTTACTTAAAAAACGAAATTAAGATTTTCTTTGCAATTTCATTGCTTAGAAAATCTTAATTTTGCATATTTAGCTATCAATATAAACTCTTAGAATTCGCAATTCTTTGGTGTTCTTGGGAATGGAATTACGTCACGTATATTTTGCATACCAGTTAAATACATCATCATTCTTTCAAATCCTAATCCAAATCCAGAATGCTTACTACTTCCAAAGCGACGCAAATCTAAATACCACCAATAATCTTCTTCTCTTAATCCTAATTCTTTTATTCTATTTTTTAATTTTTCTATATCATCTTCCCTTTGGCTTCCTCCAATTAATTCTCCTATGCCAGGAACTAGAAGGTCTGTAGCTGCAACTGTTTTGCCATCATCGTTTTGTTTCATATAAAATGCTTTTATATCTTTCGGATAATCTGTAACAAAAACAGGTTTTCCAAAAACTTTTTCACTTAAATAACGTTCATGCTCTGTTTGAATATCTATTCCCCATGATACTTTAAATTCAAATTTATCATTATTTTTTTCAAGCACTTTAATTGCATCAGTATAACTTATCCTTGCAAAATCAGATTTAACAACATGATTTAATCTTTCTATTAAGCCTTTACTTATAAACTTATCGAAGAATTCCATTTCTTCTGGTGCATTTTTCAAAACATAAGAAATAATATATTTTATCATATCTTCTGCTAAATCCATATCATCTTCCAAATCAGCAAAACATATTTCCGGCTCTATCATCCAAAATTCTGCTGCATGTTTTACAGTATTAGAATTTTCTGCTCTAAAAGTTGGTCCAAAAGTATAAACATTACGAAAAGCAAATGCATAATTTTCTACATCTAATTGACCACTAACAGTAAGATGTGAATTCTTTCCAAAAAAATCTTGTGAGTAATCAACAGTTCCATCATCTAACATTGGTACATTTTGCATATCTAATGTTGAAACATTA
Source organism: uncultured Clostridia bacterium (assembly GCA_947625665.1). GTDB lineage: Bacteria > Bacillota > Clostridia > TANB77 > CAG-508 > CAG-269. The sequence goes on from CANQPF010000007.1 coordinate 9,862, forward strand.
AACATTTCTCCTGCTCCTTCACAGTCACTAGATGTTATTATTGGTGTATGAACATAAACAAAGCCTCTTTCTTGAAAAAATTTATGAATAGCATAAGATAAAACACTACGCACACGGAATACTGCATTAAAAGTATTTGCTCTTGGACGTAAATATGATATAGTTCTTAAATATTCAAATGAATGTCTTTTCTTTTGAAGCGGATAGTCGCTGTCTGCTATATCAAAAATTTCAACATTACTTGCTTTTATTTCAAATGGTTGTTTTGCATTCTCTGTCTTTACAACATTACCTGTTACAATAATAGATGAACTAATGCTTAATTTACATATTTCAGCAAAATTGTCTAAAGTATCGTCAAATACAATTTGTACATTTTTAAAAAATGTTCCATCATTTAATTCAATAAATCCAAAAGTCTTTGAATCTCTTACTGTTCTCACCCATCCTGAAACTTGAACTTCTTTTCCTTCATATTCTTCTAAATTTTTATATAAATTCCTTACTAAAGTATCTTTCATAGTATTCTCCTTTCTTTACCAAATTATTCTATTGCACATAAAGGGTTATATTTTAAACATGCTCTTACTACTTCTCGTTCTCCTTCTTTTATTAAAAATTTTATTACCTTATCTTCTTCTTTCTTATAAATTTTTAATTGTTGACCTTCTTTACTTTCACTTATATAATGTATTTCAAAATCTGTCACTTTATTTTCATCAAAGAATTTTACCGGTAACGTATTTAAAACATATTTAACATACATTACATTATTTGTATGTCTACTAAAATCTATATCTGAAAATCGAACTTTTTGTTTATATGAATAATCTTCTTCATAAAATTCATCTTTTAATCTTAAATACGGTTTTTTTAAGACATTTTCTCTTATTTCCATATTTTCTGGATAAGCTACTGTATTTATTTTTTTAATTTTTCTCGTTTCAAGGTCAATTACACATATTTCTTGTTTTGCTACAAATAAAAACTCTTCTTTTTTATTTCTTAATACTGTTTCTTGTTCTACCCTTATAGGTTTTACTTTAGTCGTAAAACATTCTGCCTCTACCAATTCGTTCCATTTTGGAAATTTATTAAAATGTATTTTAGTTTTAGTCACTACCCATATTGCTTTATATTTATCTTTTAATAAAATATTATCATTGTTAAAACCTTTAAAATATTGTGTCATCATATTTTGTACAAGAGTAATTGCTCCTTCTACTCCTAAATTTACATTTTGATCAGATTCCGTGTAGTTTATTCTATGTTTTTTTCTATATTCATGTATCATTTGTCTCTATCCTTTCGTTTTATTTCATTAATATTTCCCCTTCTATTCCTGAATTTAAAGAATTAACAAATTTATTTGCATCTTCTTTTGTACCAACAATACTTCCATAATGAATTGGTACTGCATATTTAGGATTAATTATATTAACTAAATCTGCTGCTTCACTTGCTGTCATTGTGTAAGTACCTCCAACAGGTACAAATGCCACATCACATTTTACCTTTTTATTATCTTCATTCATATCTGTATCTCCAGAAACATAATAACGAACACCATCTATATTAATTATATATCCTACCCAATTATTTGTTTTTGGATGGAATTGCTTATTTACATTATATGCTGGTACAGTTTCAAAACTAATTTCCTTTGCTGAATAATTTTGGTTTGGAATTACAGAAACTATATTTTCTTCTGCAAATCCATCATTTTTTGCTTTAGAATACAGGTCTTCTGGCACAACTATTATAGTATCTGCTTTTTTGACCTTTTCTATATCTGCTTCAGAATAATGGTCAAAATGGCTATGTGTTATAAATATTATATCTGCATCATTGTAATTTTGATTTATATTATAAGGATCTATATATATAACCTTTCCTTTTGACATTTTAATACTACTATGGCATAAAACCTCAATATTTTCTAACATAATAATCTCTCCTTTATATATTAATTTTCATCATCTGATGATGTTGTAGTATTTGAATTTTCTCCAGAGGATGTTCCTTCTGATGGCTTGCTACCACTTGAGCCACTACTTCCTCCTGATGAAGTTCCTGAAGAAGCGGTATTTCCAGAGGTAGAAGTATTGGTTTGATTTGTTCTCCCTGAACTTTCTGGTTTGCTTGGCGAAGGTTTACTAGGTGTAGGTGTTTTAGTTGTTGTTGAATTTGTAGTCGTATTTTTAGTTGTAGTTGTATTAGCATTAGAATTTTCTTCAGAAACGATATTATTTGGAGTTTCTTCTACTGGAGCTGAATCTCTTTGTGGTTCTTCTCCATCTATATCTTTATTAATTTGAGGAATAGTTCCTCCTGTATCTTTATTATCATCAAAGTCTTTATTTAATCTATTTCCAGAATGTTCGTTACATAGACCAGGTTTAGTAAACCACAAAAAATTTTCTTCATATACATGTGTACAACCTGTTCTTGCAATTTTTCCTGTATCTGCACAAACTGTGACAGTATCTATCATAAATGGTTTTTCGAATTTAGCACTTTGTAATCCTGAATGTATTCTTGCCATAACATTCGCCCAAATTAATCCTGCTGGATTTCTTTTATTAAATTCCACTGTTTCGTTTTCATCATATCCAAACCAGGTTGCTGCTGTATAATATGGAGTAAATCCACATAACCATCTATCATAGTTTTCATCAGTAGTTCCTGTTTTTGCTGCTACGTCAACTCCTGATATCTTACAATATGTAGCCGTTCCATTTGTTCCTTCAACTGGTTGTTTTAATAAGTCTTTTATAATATAAGCAACATTCTTAGAAATTACATATCTTCTTTTTTGTTTTGACTTCATTGCAAGTTTACCGTTATTTCTTTCTATTTTAGTATAAAATGTTGGCTCAATATATATTCCGTCATTTGCAATCATACTATATGCTCCAGCCATTTCTAAAGGGCTAATTCCTTTGTCCAATCCACCTAATGAAAGTGGTAAACCTTCATCACCTTTAGTTAAAGATGTTATTCCCATCCTTTTTAAATATCTAATCGAAGTTTTTGGACCTATTTCTTCCATCATTTCTACAAAAGGTACATTCTGTGAAGATTCTACTGCTCTTCTGACAGTTATATTACCTAAAGGCTTGCTATAATCAACTGGATGGTATCCATTTTCAAAGTCTTGTTCTGTATCATCATATATTGTTGAAGCGGTAAATTTCCTTTTATTAAGTCCTGGTGCAAGAATTATCAAAGGCTTTGAAGAAGAACCAGTTTGTCTCATACCTTGAGTTGCTCTATTAAACGGTCTTGATTCTGTCTTTTTTCCAAGTCCTCCTGCACATGCTAATACTGTACCTTTTTTATGGTCCATTATAACCATTGCCGCTTGAGATGGATCTCCTCCTTTTTTTGAAGCTATTCGATATTTACTTTTTTCAAATTCTGTTTCAGTTTCCTTTTGAATTTTAGTATCTTGTGCACTATAAATAGTCAATCCTGCCATATTAATATAATTTTCTGCAAAAGTCTTAGATATTTTGTATTTATTAGCGACATCTTCGACAACTTCACTAATTAAAGCATCTGTATGATAAGAATACACAGGTTTTTCTGTTTCTACATTTCCTTTTTGAAAATTTAGGCCCGAATCTACTTGACTTACTGCTTTATTATAGCTTTCTTCATCTATATATTTTAATTCCTTCATTTTTCCAAGAACAGTTTTTGTCCTTTTTGATATTTTTTCTGTATTATCTTTTTCTCCAAATGGACTATATGAATTTGGTGAATTATTGATTCCGGCTAAAAAGGCACATTCCGCCAAACTCAATTGGCTTACAGGCTTATTAAAATAGTATTCTGCTCCCATCTCTACTCCATATAAATTAGGTCCAACATAAATTACATTTAAATATCCTTCTAATATTTCTTCTTTTGTCGTTGCTGTTTCTAATTCCCACGCTTTAGCCCATTCTTTAACTTTTCTAGTTATACTATCTGTTGAGTCTCCTGTAAGATTTTTTACAAGCTGTTGTGTAATTGTACTTCCTCCATATGATGAAGATCCAAAATGAAATATATATGACACTATTGCGGCACCTGTACGTTTTAAATCTACACCATGATGTTTATAAAATCTCTCATCTTCAATTGCTACATACGCTTTTGGTAAACTTTCTGGCATTTCTTTTAGTTTGATTGCTTTTTTATTTTTCTCTTTTCCTAAGGTTGCAATAGTATTTCCAGAAGAATCTTGAACTACAGAATTTTTATTAACTAACATGTCTGTTGCAAGTACAGTCCATGTATGAGCTTTTATACCTGCAAAAATTCCTAACACAAAAATTATAGCCACTAAACATAACAAAATTTTTTTCTTTGAAAATTTAAACTCAATCTTTTTATCTTTTTTTCTGCGACTTTTTCTTTTCGAATTATCATCTTCAGTTCCTTCTCTTGTTTGTTTTATGGCTTTATTATTTCTTCTTAAATTTCTTGTTTGTCTATCGACGTTATCGTTATCACTTATATAACTCATATTACCTCTTCTCTCTTTTTGTATTGATAGTATATCACACTTTTACAGAAAAAAAAATATGATAAAGTTAAAAAAATAATTGATATTAATTAAATAATAATATATAATATAATAGATTACAAAAGATTTTAGGAGTGTATTAGATGTTTATATATAATTTTAAAGAAAATAAATTACCCAACATAGCTGATTTAAAAGCAAATATTGAAACAGAAGCATTTGTTCTTGAAAATCAAATAAAAACTACTGCAGAAAAACAAGAATCAATATACAAAAGTTTTATAGATTTGTCTATCCGCACATATTTGAACTTTGAAAATGCTTCAATCTTAAAAGATTTTAATAATGCATTTTCATCAGTAAGTGAATTAAGCGGTAAATTAAAAGCACAAAAATTAAGATTAGAAACAATAAAAAGTTTTATAAATAGTACAGAATTTGATAATGAAAATTTCAATCAAGATGAATTTCTAAAAAATTTCCAAGATTTACTTGAGGATTATTACGGATATAAAAATCAAACTCAAATAGAAATTGTTCAAAAAAATAAAAAGATAAATAAATTACTAAAAGCACTTGAAAAATGTAACTCTATTACTTCAAAATCTGAAAATAAAAATCAAAATCAAAAACAAAAATATAAAAATAAAGCTCAAAAAGAGCAAACAAAAAAAGAACAATCTAAACAACCAAATCCAATTTTTAAACCAATTACACAAGAAACTAATTCAAATAGATTGCTAGATAATAGGTCTCTAATAATTTCTGAAAAAGACAAAAAAGTATATCTTCCTTATTTAGTAAGTGATTTACAAGAAGATATTCAAAAAACTGATTATGATTCATTTGAAGAATTAATAGAAAATAACTATATTATTCCTCTTAAAAGATTCAGAAATCCGTCAGTTTCTAGGTTTAAAGAAGGATTTAGATTGATGCGTGAAAAAGAGTATGAATCTTTTGGTGCTTCTTTCTCTTTAGGTATGAAATTAATGCATAATTATAAATTACACCCCGCAGTTATTACAGCTTGTAGAAATGTTGATGAATTAAAGTGTTTTTTAGATTGCCTAGATGAAGATATAGTTGATTCTTTTGATATATTTGACATTCAGTACGATATACCACCGATTAAAAAATGAGGAGGCTTTATTAATGATAAAACCAGAAGATAATCCTGATTTTGTAAATTCTTTTTTGAATTATACAACAACAATTTTAAATAAATCTCCAAATACTATTAAAGAATATAATTATGATATAAATATGTTTTTACGCTTTTTGAAAATGCATTTTCATCTTACTGATGAAGAAGATTTTTCAAAAATAGAAGTTAAAGATTTTTCAATAGATACATTAAAAAAGGTTAAACTAGATGATATCCACGCTTTTTTAGCCTACCTTACAACATATTATCATAGCAAAGCCTCAACTAGAGCTCGAAAAGTCTCTTCTATCCGCGTATTTTTTAAATATTTGACGCAAAAAGCTGAACTTTTAGATATTAACCCTGCACAAAATTTAGAAACACCAAAACTCGACAAACGTTTACCTAAATATCTTTCACTTGAAGATAGCAAAAAGCTATTAGCTATCAGCTCTAATGAAGATAATAGAAATGAAAAACGAGATTTTGCAATTATAACTTTATTTTTAAATTGCGGTATGCGTCTATCAGAACTTGTAGGTATAAATATTCCAGATATAGATTTTAGTGAATGTAAATTAACTGTTATTGGTAAAGGTAACAAAGAAAGAACAATATATTTGAATAAAGCATGTATGAATGCTGTACAAGCTTATTTAGAAGTTCGTCCTAAAGAAAATATCAAACCTGTAAAAAATTCTAAAAATGCTTTGTTTTTAAGTGAACGTTTAGAAAGAATTAGTAACCGAACAGTTCAATATATAGTTGATAGAGAATTAAGACTTGCTGGATTAGATACAAAAAAATATTCTGTACATAAATTAAGACATACTGCTGCAACTCTTATGTATCAATATGGAAATGTAGATGTCAGAGCTCTTCAAGAACTATTAGGTCATGAAAGTATATCAACCACACAAATTTATACTCATGTAAATAATGATCAAGTTAGAGATGCAGTTGAAAGAAATCCTTTAGCAAACATGTAAAAATAAAAAAGCCCTTTTTGAAGTGAACCCCAAAAATGTTCACTAAATAAAAAAGGACTTTTTTATTTTTAACTTTCATACATAAAATAATGCAATAATGCAATTGTCGTACTAGCATCTAAAATTTCGTTAGTATCTAACATTCTTTTTAAATCGTTTATTTTAACTTTAAATACTTTTATATCTTCAGTGTCATCTAAATTTCTATGTGTTTTAACTAAATCTGTAGCTAAGAAAATTAATGCTCTTTCATTAGAATATCCGATTGAAGGATATTCATAACGCATTAGCTTTATTTTATTTGCTCTATAACCGAGTTTCTTCTTCTAATTCACGAATCGCTCCATCTTCAGATTTTTCTCCAGGTTCAATCATTCCTGCTGGAAGTGATAATATTATTTTTCCAAGTGGTGTACGAGGTTCTTGTACCATAAGCACTTCATCATTTTCGTTTATTGCTAAAATTACAGCAGCATCTCCTGCTAATACATGTTCTCTATACACTTTTTTATTATCTCTTTCATTAAAGTATGTCAACTCTTCTACAACAATTCTTTTACCTTTATATACCTTCTTTTTATCTAATAACTTATAATCTAATTCTTTAAAATAATTCTCCATTAGTACTTAAACCTCCTATTGCCCATTATATCATATTTTTTCACTGTTTCAAGCTATTTTTATATTATTTGTAATAATTTTCAATAATTTGACAAAAAAATAATTATAATGATAAAATTGTTTTTCAAAGGAGGATTCAAAATATATGTTAAAATTAATAAAACCCAGCAAAGAATATTTTAAACAATATAAAGAAATGATGGATGAATGGAATATGGAAGGTTCAAGCATCTCACCTTGGCCATTGAAAATGAAATATCATAAAGAGGAATTTTTTTATGATATGTTAAAAACTGTAAAAAAGTCAGAAACTCAAAAAGAAAAAGATGAATATTCTACTACAAGTACTTTCTGGCTATATGAAGATGAAGAAGATAAATTGATTGGTGCATCGAATCTTAGACATTATTTAACTGATTATGGTGTCAAAACTTGGGGACATATTGGATATGGTATAAGACCTTCTGAAAGAAGAAAAGGCTATGCAACCAAATTACTAAATATGACTTTAAAAGAAGCTAAAAATAGAGGAATAAGAAGAGTATTACTAGGTGCCTACGTGGGAAATATCCCATCTTGGAAAGTTATGGAAAAGTGTGGTGGTAAATTAGAACGTATAATTATCGAAGAGGAAACCGGTCTACCTATAAAGCAATATTGGATTAGTTTAAAAAAGAGATATGCGAGTACTCTAAAAATATATGATAATATAAAACAAATTGAACAGAAATATTTAAAAATAAAAGAAAATGATTTTGAAGGATTTATATATCTGCATAACTTTCTTAAAATTTCAGACCCATTTATCTTAAAAGAAGGTCCAGAAAAAGGAGTATGTATACAAGACACTGGTTATAAGTGGTTGGAATTTTTTGATTGTAATTCTAAAATCAAATTAACATCTATTTATGATGAAAATAATAAAATTATAGAATGGTATTTTGATATATCAAGAGAAATATCAACAAAAAACGGTGAACCATATCATGACGATTTCTATTTAGACGTCGTTTTTAGACCTGATGGTAAAATATTTTTGTTAGATGAAGACGAATTTGAAGAAGCTTTTGAAAGAAAAGAGATGACAAAAGAAGAATATGATGAAGGTTATAGACTAGCATATAATTTGATGGAAAGGTTAAAAGGTAAAGAAACACAAATAGAAAAATTTACTGATAAATATTTGAATAAAATTTTATGATTTTCCATTATTGAAAATTAAGGATGCCTACTTAAAAAAGTTCTGGCATCCTTATTACATTCATAATAATATTGGACTAATCTGTTCTCCATCAAGTGCATATTCAACAGTTTTTATTAAATAATCAAAATCAAATACTATTGATCTTGGTTTAGTTATTGGATTATCTTGTTTAAATGGTACAAAATAATAATGTTTCCTTATAAGTAACTTTCCTATATTAACAAGATTTGCTCCTAGTCCATTGTTTGTTGAAGTTGCTATAACTACTGGTAAATCATTTCTAAGATGTGACTTTACCGCCATCGTACTTGGTCCATCAATTATATCATTTGCTAATTTAGCCATAGTGTTTCCTGAGCAGGGTGCAACAATCATCAAATCCGTCATCTTTTTAGGACCTATAGGTTCTGCTCCTTGTATAGTATGAATTATCTCTTTACCTGTAATTTCTTCTATTTGATCCTTAAATTCTTGTGCCTTTCCAAACTTAGTATCTAGATTATAACTATTATATGACATTATAGGAATTATATCTGCACCTTTTTCAACTAATTCCTTCATTTTTGGAATAGTCTTACTAAAAGTACAAAATGACCCTGTTATTACAAAACCTATTCGCTTTCCTTTAACATCCAAATTTATATAACCTCCTTTCAGATTTCTTTATATATAATATGAGGTTATGTAAATTTATGATAAAATGAAATCTTTCTCTTGCTTTTAATTTTATTAATTTATATCAAAATTCAAAGTGGCTATTTTTCATAATTAGCCACTTCTTAATTTTTAATATTTTATTTTAGATAAAGCTCGTTGTTTATGTCTATTTCTAATAATTTCACGTTCAGCAATATCGTAAAGTACATAAATACAAATCACAAATGTTAAAACAAGAGTCATTCCTCTTGGAGTTCTAACATAAGTTATTAACTTCCCTAAAAAAGGAATTTTTAATATATATTTCCCTTGTATTTGAGAATAAGGTACCAAATTTTGGTCTGCTGAAGAATTACTATCACCTTTTGTTTTATAGAAATATATACCGTTTAAATTTTTAACTTCAACAACCCTGTGAGTTATTACAATATCTTCATTTTTGTCTTTAAAAGAAATTACATCCCCTACTTTTATATCTTCTGCCCTTGCTTTTTTAGTTATAATTATATTGTCAACTGGTATATTAGGTTCCATACTTCCCGATACAATAATAAACGGCGTAAATCCAAAAATATCTGGTATCTTATTATTATTTAATTTAGATTCTGCAATTAAAGTTATATTAATAATTACTATTAGTAGTAACAACGATATAATTATCCATTTTATAACTTTTTTGATTTTACTAATTAACATTTATTCGCTCATCCTTTTAATGTTATTTTTTAATCTTTTGTGTCTTTGTAATTGTATTTGTGCTTTTATTAGTAGTACCTTTTGTATTAGAGGTTTTAGCATTTTTTGTTATTGTTTTTGGTTTTCTAGTGCTATATTTTACATCGATTTTTGGATAACTCTCTGGTTTTAATCCAACCCTATCTCTCATATAATCTAGTGTTAAAACTATCCCTATTGTTGATATACATCCAACTATTATAAAAGTATTTGAACTTGTTGTTACTTTTAACAAAAGTGAACATAGCAAAGTTACAATTCCCGTTGCTAAATTCGCTGTTAAATTTTTAAAAGCTGATATTTTTGGACGTATCTTTCTGCTAGTAAAGTTATTTAAATACCTTGATATTAGACCCATATATGGTCCTCTAACACTTTGTTGTATAAAATATAAGAAAATTACTAATATCAATGAAGAAGTTGAAAGTTGATCTTTTCCTATAAATCCTACTAATATACAAGATATTGATACTGGGAGTGATAATACCATCAATGTTTTATTTTTTAATTTCTTTTGTATTTTATCTTGGTAACGAGCTAATACTCCTGCTCCTATTTGTAAAAATGCAAATACAAATCCAAATAAAGCTTCTGGTACTAGCATTTCCTTAAGTAAGCTACTTCTTAAATTTACTATACCAACTAAAATTCCTGAAAAAATTGCATTAAATATAAATAAACTTTTTACTCTTGTTGATGAATTAAAATATTCAAAAGAATCTTTCAATTCCCCTACATACTTTTTAAAAGAAACATTTTTAGGTTTTTCTTCTTCCATTACGGTATGATTAAATTTAAAAGTCAAAATTGTTGTAAGTACACATGTAACAAAACATAACACCATTGGAATATATCCATTTATAGTAAAAGTTAATCCTGCTATTACTGATGATACCGCATCGAAAAGGAAAAAGTTTGAAGATGCTTTTGCATCTATTTTTGAAAATAATTTTCCTCTTTTTACATGAGATGGCAATGATTCATATAATATGTTAGTTTCACATAACAATTTAATTGAGTAACCTAATGCATAGAAAAATTGTATTACTAACAATTGATAGTAGCTAGTCATAAAAATCATTGCTAATATACTTACCGAATATAGTATATTTCCGATTATCAAACTATTCTTCTTTCCAACTTTATCAACAAGCCAAGTAGCTGGCAATAACCAAAGTGTATTTGAAAATGTATAAAATGCATCAGCAAATAGTGCTTGTGAAGCGCTAAATCCTTTTACTTGTGTTAAAAATAAGTATATTATTGGATAATAAAATAGTAAATCCCAAGATATCATCCTATAAAAAGGATACATTCTTACATTATTTTTTTTACGTCTTATTGCCTTTCTTCTCTTAGTTCGTTCTTTTCCTTTGTCCATTTAGAGAACCTCTTCTTTCCTCTTTTTTCTTTTTGGTTTGGCAAAATTATTGTACTATATTTTAATATTGTCCAATAATTTTATTATATGCTTATATTTTTTTTATTTTTCCATAAAATAATATTATTAAATTTATTTTATGGAGTAATTATAATGAATCAAATTATTTTTGTAAAGGATGAAAATAAAAAATCTAATAAAACTAAGCAAAAAGTCTTTTCTTTTAAAGCTCAATTTGTTTTCTCTATTGCATTGATTTTTATTTTACTAGCCTTGTTTGTTTATTTTCGTTATACTGACCAATATAATTATGCTCAAAATGCAGCTAAATTATCTAATAATTATAATGTTTATCGTCTATACAATTCTGAAACTTCATCTCCAAGTGTTGAAGAAACAGCCTCCATTATTGGATCTATTAACATTCCTAAAATAAATGTTAACTATCCAATAATTTCTGATATTTCGGAAAAGCTTTTGAAGATTTCTCCTTGTCGTTTTTACGGAGATATTTCAGATGATAGTAATTTATGTATTGCTGGTCATAATTTCGACAATGAAACTTTTTTTAGTAAACTTCCTTATCTTAGAAGTGGTGATAAAATCATAATTACAGATAATTCTAATACTTCTTACACATTTCGTGTTTTTGATAATTATGAAGTTAATCCTTCTGACCTTTCACCAATTTACAATACTGCAAATAATTCCAATAAAGAATTAACTTTAGTTACTTGTAATAATCAAAACAATAATAGAATAATCATAAAAGCCCGTTTAGAAAAGTAATACTTCTGCTATTTCAGTTGTCTTTCAATATATCTCCATGAATCTTTACACATATCTTCTAAACTTTTTTCAGCTATCCATCCAAGTTCTCTTTTAGCTTTAGATGCATCTGAATAACATGTTGCAATGTCTCCTTCTCTCCTTTCAGTAATTACGTAAGGTACTTCTTTCTCTGTGGCAATTTCAAAAGCTTTTACCATATCTAAAACACTATACCCTACACCTGTTCCTAAATTATAAATGAATATTCCTTCTTTCTCTTTATCCAATTTTTCTAAAGCTTTTACATGTCCTTTAGCTAGATCAACAACATGTATATAATCCCTTACTCCTGTTCCATCATGAGTATCATAATCATCTCCAAATACTGATAATTTTTCTAATTGTCCTGAGGCAACTCTAACTATATAAGGCATTAAATTATTTGGAATTCCTTGTGGTTCTTCTCCAATAAGCCCACTTTCATGAGCTCCAACTGGATTGAAGTATCTTAATATACATATATCCCATGTATTATCTGAATCATAAAGATCACATAAAATTTGTTCAATAAATAATTTAGTTGCACCATACGGATTAGTTACACCACCTATTTTGCACTCCTCTGTAAGAGGTACAATTTCTGGGTCTCCATATACGGTAGCAGAAGAACTAAATATAAATTTTTTACATCCATATTTTCTCATAGTATCTAATAATACTAAACATCCAGATATATTATTAGTATAATATTCAATAGGTTTTTTTACAGATTCTCCGACTGCTTTATATCCAGCAAAATTTAAAACTGATTCAATTTCATTTTCCTCAAAAACTTTTTCTAACTTTTCTCTATCAGAATAATCTATTTCATAAAATTTAAAATCTTTATTTGTTATTTTTTTTATATTCTCTAAAACATCTGGTTTACTATTTGAGAAATTATCTATTATTACAATCTCTTTTCCTGCATCTAATAATTCTACTGCTGTATGACTTCCAATATATCCAGCTCCACCTGTTACTAAAATTTTTCCCATAGATAAATACCTCCTATATTTTTTTGATTTCCATCCCTTCTTTAGTATCTTTTATATTATACCCTTTACTAATAATTATATCTCTCAATTCATCTGATTTTGCCCAATCTTTATTTTCCCTAGCTTTTTTTCTTATTTCAAGTAATTTCACTATATCTTCTGGTATTTTCTCTTCTTGAGGATCATAATTTTTTAAATCAAATCCTAGCACTTCATCAAATTTTAATATTAATTTAGCCAATTTTTTTGATTTAATAGGATTTTTTATAACATCCCAAACAACACTCATAGCAACAGGCATATTCAAATCATCATTAATTGCTGTTAAAAATTTTTCTTCATAATCTTTTATCTTATCTTCTTCTATATCCTCTGTTCCATTTAAATGCTTTGTATATCCTTCTCTTAATCTTGTCAAAGCAATTTTTGCTGAGTCCATTGCTTGAAATGTAAAATTAATTTTTTTTCTATAATGAGATGAAAAGTTAAACATTTTATAAACTAAAGGCTCATATCCCTTTTGTTTTAAATCTTCTAAAGTATAGAGATTCATTAAACTCTTTGACATCTTTTTTCCATCTACTTGAAGAAATTCTACATGCATCCAATAATGTGCAGGATTTTTTCCACAAAATCCTTTTCCTTGTGCGATTTCATTTTCATGATGAATTGGAATATGGTCTATTCCTCCTGTATGTATATCAAACTCTTCACCTAAATATTTATGTCCCATAGCAGAACATTCTAAATGCCATCCTGGATAAGATTTTCCAAAGAAACTATCCCACTTCATTAAATGGTTTTCTGGAGCTTTTATCCATAAAGCAAAATCATTTAGATGTTTTTTGTTAGGATCTACATCTATCCTAGCTTCTGTATCATCCTCTTTTACATTTTTATTTGACAATACTCCGTATTTATCTAATTTTGATGTATCAAAATATATCGTATTCTCTGTTTGATACGTATATCCGTTTTTTATAATTTGTTTTACATAATCTTCCATGCATTCAATATGCTCAGTTGCTCTCGCTATTATTTCTGGTAAATCTATATTTAATTTACCCATATCTTCCATGAAAGCTTTAGTATAAAAGTCAGCTATAGCGAAGGGGTCTTTATTTTCTAGTCTAGCTGCTTTCATCATTTTATCTTCCCCTTCATCTGCATCTGATACTAGATGTCCAACATCAGTTATATTCATAACATGTTTTAATTTATATCCATTATATTTTAATACTCTACGTAAACTATCCATAAAAAGATACGCTCTTAAATTACCGATATGAGCAAAATAATATACTGTTGGACCACAAGAATACATTAATATTTTATTTTTGTTTATAGATCTCAACTCTTCTTTTTGTTTTGTTAATGTACTATAAATATTTATTTTCAATTTTTACCTCCTTTTTTGTCAGTTTCCTGGAGTAGCCACTGGGGTAGCTGCTGGTTTAGGTGTCGCTGGCGGTGCAGTAGGACTAGCCTTTGGCTTTGGTGTTGATTCTTCTCGTTCAGTATCATGTTTTGGAGCAGGAGTGGCCTCTTCTTGCACATCCGCTGGCTGTGTATGAATATTACATACTCCTGAAATCTTAGTTCCTGATGCTGAAGTACCATTTAATGGTTTCCATAGTTTCAACTTTTCTTTCATTAACACGCTTCCGTAGTAATTAGTTTTAGTATTAGGACAATATGGTGTTGCGATCAATCCAGATTCAGTACAAATCTTTTGTGATCCATGCCCTTCACAAGCCTCTGGAATATTATCACTTGAGAATATTTCCGTATATGTATCTCCACAACCAGAAGAAGCTATACATCCAGATGCTTTACAAGCCGTTTCTTCAACAATTCCAGAAGGCATAACAAATTTAGCTTTTTCTAATGGTTTATGAATATCTGTCATAACTGCATCCCAAATTAATCCTGCTGGATTTCCGAGCTCCATAGTGAACTTCTTCATTATCGTCATATCCATACCAACATGCTGCTGAATAATATGGAGTAAATCCACAAAGCCATCTATCGTAATCACTATCAGTTGTTCCTGTTTTTGCTGCAACATCTATTCCCGGTATTGCACAGTATTTAGCAGTTCCATTAGCACCATTTACGGGCTCTTCTACAATAGATGTAGCAATATAGGCATTTTGTTCTGAGATTGCCCTCTCTGATTCTTGTTTTGGCTCTAAAACTACATTTCCATTTACATCTTCAATTTTTGTATAGAAAGTAGGCGTTACATGAACCCCTCCGTTAGCTATAGTTCCATATGCTGATGCCATTTCAAGTGGACTAACACCATTTTTCATACCTCCTATAGCCAAAGATAGCACTTCATCTTCATCATCTGAACCTTCTTTATTTTTTAATGATGTTATTCCCATTTTTCTTAAATATTCAAGTGATTTTTTTGGTGTTAATTCTGCCATTATTTTTAAAGCAGGTATATTTTGAGAAGTTTCAATAAAACTTCTAATATTAATTATTCCTTTAAAATTATTATAATTCTTTGGTGTATATCCACCAAAATCTGTTGCTGCATCATCATAAACTGTTGCTGCTGTAATAACTTTTTCTTCTAACGCTGGTGCAACTGCTGCAAGTGGCTTCATTGAAGAACCAGTTTGTTTAGTCATTTGAGTTGCTCTATTCCATCCTCTAGCCTCTGTTTTTTGTCCAAGTCCTCCTGCAACCCCTACAACGTTTCCTGTTTTGTAATCTATTATTGCCATTCCTGCTTCAGAATGCTCATTTTTTAATTTTCCATTTACTTTCGTTTGTCCTTTAACAACATATTTATCTTTGTTAAATTCTTCTTCAAGTCTTGTTTGGATTTCTGTATTAACTGTTGAATATATTTTTAATCCACTTCCATATACATAATTTTCTGCTAATTCTTTTGAAATACCCTTTTCTTCCATTACTTGTTCAACAATTTGTGTAATCATTGCATCTGTATGGTAAGAATATATATTTTCAGATGCAAACTGTGCTTGTTCAAAAGTTAATCCTGCATCGACCTTTTCAATAGCGGCATTATATTCATCTTCATTTTCAATATATCCTAACTCTTTCATCTTAGCTAAAACCGTTTTAGTTTTATTTTTTATTTTAT
The DNA here is from genome assembly GCA_947625665.1 of uncultured Clostridia bacterium. Taxonomy (GTDB): domain Bacteria; phylum Bacillota; class Clostridia; order TANB77; family CAG-508; genus CAG-269. The sequence continues at coordinate 26,041 of CANQPF010000007.1, forward strand.
CAGTATTATCAGTAGATGTATCATAAGGACTATAGTAAGTTGGTGAACTATTTATACCTGCCATAAAAGCGCACTCAGCTAAATCTAAATCTTTAGCACTTTTAGCAAAATAATAATTAGCTCCTAATTCAACTCCATGCAAATTATTTCCACCTACGAATAGAATATTTAAATATAACTCCAAAATTTGATCTTTAGAAATCATACGTTCTACTTGGTAAGCTTTTGCCCATTCCTTAACTTTTCTCAAAATTCCTGCAAATCCTGCTGTCTCGTCATCTTTAGTTATATTTTTAACTAATTGTTGGGTTATTGTACTTCCTCCATAATCTCCTGAACCTAAAACTTTATTTAAAATAGCTCCCCCTGTTCTTTTTATATCAACTCCATTATGTTTATAAAAACGCTCATCTTCAATAGCAACATAAGCTTTAGGTAGATAATCTGACATTTCTTCCATTGTTATTATTTTTCTTTTTTCATCTCCGCTCAAATCTGTTATTTTGTTTCCCTGTTGGTCAACTACAACAGAATCTGATGCTGCAATTGTTAATTCTTCTTTTGTAATTCCAAAATCATCACCAAACAATCCAAAAAATGTACCTGCTACAATACCTGCAACTACAATACATAGTAATAAAAATATAATTATAGAAACTTTTGCAAAAACCATCAATTTTGGATGTTTTCTTTTTTTCTTTTTGCTAACTGTACTTTTAGATGCAGGAGTAAACTTTCCTGTACTTTCTCCTCTCTGCTTAGCAGATTCTTTTTTCATATTTCTTATTGCTTTTGGCTCTTCATCTTCATTCTTTTCTTTTCTTGAATTTCCAGTATTTCTACTAGAATGAGAACCTTTTTTATTTCCACTTCTTTTTTTGCTATAATTACTTGGCATATTAATACCCTCCTTGTGACAATTTGCTCAAAAATTGACAGTTTTATTATATTATACTTTATCAAAAAAATAAAGGTTTTTTAACATTTTTTTCAATTTACTATTTTAATATTTTGTATTGCTTCCTAATAAATATTTTATCTGTACTTTATCTTGAGCTATAACTTTTCTTAAACTGTTAAATCCTTGATTTTTATACAATTGTCCCTCATAGATATCTTTCATAAAATTTATATTTACCAATTGGTTATCATAGCTAACAAATTCATCCAATCTATTTTTATTAAACTCAATATCATAATCATAAATATTTATACCATTAAATCTTTTTTTATATATCTTAACTCTATTAGTAAAATTAATTATATTTGCCTCTTCAAATATAGAAAACTTATTTAATATTTCTTCAGGAAAATCAAAATTTAATATCATATTTACATTAGCTAAACTTTTTCTTTTGTTATTTGTTACAGCTACAACAATTCCTTCTTGTTTATACAATTCATTTTGAAGTCTTTTTAATTTAGCAATATGTCTTGTAACAATAATTGTGTTTCTATAATTCCTTACAATATTTTTTATATTTCCGAATAGAAATTTCATTTAAATTATTGACTAATATAGCTATTTTCAGATCTTTCTCATCTATATTTATTTTTTTCAAAATGTATTTTAACGCTTCTGGTGCTAATAAAGAAAATAGAAATTTTCCATCAACAACATCTAAATTTTTACTATACAAATAATTTATGTATTCTTTTTCTTCTTTTAGCCTTTTACTTAATACTACTTTATTACAATTTGTTCTATTTAATATATCTGTTGTTTTTTTTGCAATTTTCTCTATTGTCTTTTTTCTTCTTTCGACCTTTCTCCTTTTAGCTACCTTTTGTCCATTTTCTTTAACTATTACTTTTAATTTTGGAATTGAAGATATTTCTATTTTATTTCCATCAATCTCTACATAATTAAAAATTCTTCTAATAAATTGATTATATTTATTAGGCTTGTCATTCTCAAAAACATAATACATAAAAAATCACCTCATATACTCTTAATTAAGTATATGGGTGATTTTTTGAATTATCACTAATTATATAATTATATCTCGTTTCAATTTATTCTCTTTAATTACGCCTATTCCTATAAACTTACCATTACTATAAATCCTATAAGCTTTATCTTCTTTTTCTCTAAAAGTTAATTGAACTCCATTTAAAAAATGTTTCAATCTGTCTTTTGGGAGATCTATCTCTGGGTTTTCGTTAAATAATTCTTCAATTGTAATAATATGTCTTTCTTTTTCTAACTCTTCCAATGAAAAAGCCTGTTCCAAATTAAATTCTCCCACTTTTTGTCTTTCCAAGGCTGCCATATAACCAATAGTTCCTAATCTTTTAGCAATATCTTCACATAAACTTCTAATATATGTACCTTTAGAACAACTAACAATGAAATTAATAGTTTTTGAATCGTCATTAATTTTTAATAATTTTATATTGTAAATTTCAATTTTTCTAGGTTTTATTTCTACATTTATTCCTTCTCTTGCATATTCATATAATTTTTTTCCATTTACTTTTATTGCTGAATAAATAGGTGGTATTTGCTCTTGTTTTCCTATAAAAGTTTTTAACACCTGTTTTATATTATTTTCATCAAAGATTGCTTTATTCACTTCACATTCTTCAATTATTTTTCCTTCAATATCTGCAGTATCTGTCTTCTTTCCTAATTCCAATGTCACACAATATTCTTTATCATGATTAACTAAATATTTAGAACATAAAGTGCCTTTACCAATTAAAAGAGGCAACACACCTGTTGCCATTGGATCTAAGGTACCCGTATGCCCTACTTTTTCTTTATAAATTTTTCTAACCTTGCTAACTATATCATGTGATGTATAGCCTTTTGGCTTATTAACTATAACTATTCCATCCATTTAGTTAGATCCTTTCTTCGATATCTTTTTTATTTAAAGTGCTTTTTTTGTTTCCTTTATAATTTTATTTTTTACTTGCTCAACATTACCTTTTATAAGACATCCTGCTGCTCTTACATGTCCTCCACCACCAAATAGGTAGCATATATCTGATACATTAACTTTATTTACAGAACGCATTGAAACTTTATATGCATTTTCTTCTTTTTCTCTAATAAATATTGAAACTTCTACTCCTTCTATACTTCTTCCTATATTTACTAATCCTTCATGATCTCCTGGTTCTGCATTAGCTTCTTCTTCATCTTTAATATTTATGTAAGAAAAGGCAATTTGACCATTTTCTAAAAATTCCATTCTTTCTGTTACTTTTCTTGATAGTTCAAAATTAGCCTTGGTTCTGGTTTGTAACACTTTTGAAGAAATATTTGGTATATCTATTCCTTTTCTTAATAATTCGGCAGCAAATTCAAATGTTTCTGGTGTTACTCCTTGATATTGAAATCCACCTGTATCTGTTATAATTCCTGTAAGTAAACATGTTCCAATTTCTTTAGTTATATTAATTCCTAAATAAAGGAACATGCTTATTAAAACTTCTGCACAAGCAGGTGCAGCTGAATTAACATAATTTAAATCAGCAAACATATTATTATTTTCATGATGATCAACAGCTATAGTATTTGCTGCATTTTCAAAATATTCTTTTCCTTCTAATCTTTTTAAATCTGAGCAATCTAAAGATATAGCTAAATCATATAGTTCATCTTTTAACTCTTTTTTTATTTCTCCTGTACCAGGTAAAAAGTCAAACAATCTTGAATATTCTGGTATATACATTATAGGATCTTTTCCTATTTCTTTTAAAGCATGATATACAGAAAGAGTACTTCCAATAGCATCACCATCAGGTGATTCATGTGTAAAGATAATTATTTTTTCAGACTTTTTTATCATTTCTTCTATATCTTTTAGAGTCTTATTTTCCTCTACTTCTTCTTGAACTTTCAACCCTAAAATCTTATTTAAATCTATAGGTTTTAATAAATTCATATATTTTACCTCCATAAAGTCGTATTTTCTAATTTTTTGGTTAAACTATAACTTTGTTTTTGCTATATTATTGCTCTTCTTTTTTTGGCATAATTTCTTTTAATATACTGTCAATTCTTGCTCCGTATTCAATTGAATCATCTAATTCAAATATTAATTCTGGAGTATTTCTTAAATTTACTCTTTTAGCAAGTTCTGAACGAATAAATCCAGAAGATTTTTTTAATCCGGCTAAAGTATCTCTCACATTCTTAGAATTTAATATGCTTACATAAACTTTTGCAAATTTCAAATCTGTTGTTACTTTAACTTTTGTAACACTAATTAAACCTGTTACATTAGGATTTTTTAATTTTTGATCTATTATATAACTAAGCTCTTTTCTATATTCTTCATTAATACGACCAAATCTAGCATTATTTTTATTTTGCATATAAGTTCACACCCTTATAATGTATTTAGGTTTTTTATATACAATAAACTAGGTAAACCTATAACCTATGCTTTAATGTTTTATTTCTTCCATTACATAAACTTCTATGATATCTCCTTCTTTGACATCATTGTAGTTTTCAATTTGCATACCACATTCAAAACCTTTTGTAACTTCTCTAGCATCGTCTTTGAAGCGTTTTAAAGTTGCAAGTTTTCCTTCATGAACAACAACATTTTCACGAATAACTCTAACTCCTGCATTTCTTTCAACTTTTCCTGATAATACATAGCATCCTGCAACAGTTCCCACATTTGATATTCTAAATGTTTCTCTAACTTCTGCATTACCAATAATTTTTTCTTCAAATTTAGGATCTAACATTCCTTTCATAGCTGCCTCTACATCTTCAATAGCTTGATAAATTACAGAATATTGTTTAATTTCTACTTGGTCCTTTTCAGCTATTTCTTTTGCAACATTATCTGGTCTTACATTAAATGCTATAATTATCGCGTCTGAAACCTTTGCAAGAGTTACATCTGATTGATTAACAGCTCCAGCCGCAGCATGAATAACTTTAACACGAACTTCTTCGTTAGATAATTTTTCTAATGATTGTTTTACAGCCTCAACAGAACCTTGAACATCTGCTTTAACAATTAAATTTAATACTTTTAGATTTTCTTCAGCCATCTTACTGAATAAATTATCTAATGTTATCTTGCTCTGTTCACTAATTTTCTTTTCTCTAGCTTGACGTTTTCTTCTTTCTATCAAATGTTTTGCCATCTTTTCATCTTTTACTTCATAGAATGTATCTCCGCCTTCTGGTACTTCTGTAAGACCGATAATTGATACTGGTGTTGATGGGCCTGCTGATTTAACTTTTTTACCTTTATCATTTCTCATAGCTCTTATTCTACCTAAAGATGAACCAACTACGATTGTATCTCCTGTATCTAACTTTCCTCTTTGTACTAATAGTGTTGCAACTGGTCCTCTAGCCTTGTCAAGTCTTGCTTCAATAACAACACCTTTAGCTTGTTTTTTAGGATTAGCTTTTAACTCTAATACTTCTGCTTCTAGTAAAACCATTTCTAATAATTGATCAATATTTTGATTCTTCTTTGCAGAGATTGGAACAAATATAGTATCTCCGCCCCACTCTTCTGGCACTAATTCATAGTTCATTAATTCTTGTTTTACTTTTTCTATATTAGCATCAGGTAAATCAATTTTATTTATTGCTACTATAATTGGTATTCCAGCTGATTTAGCATGATTTATAGCTTCTACTGTTTGTGGTTTAACACCATCATTAGCAGCAACTACTAATATTGCTATATCTGTAATTTGTGCACCTCTAGCACGCATTGCAGTAAATGCTTCATGTCCAGGTGTATCTAAGAAAGTAATTTCTTTATCATCTATTTTAACTTTATATGCACCAATATGCTGTGTTATTCCTCCTGCTTCTCCTTCAATAACATTAGTTTTCTTAACAGCATCTAATAATGATGTTTTACCATGGTCAACGTGACCCATAACAACAACTACTGGTGGTCTAGGTACTAAATCTTCTTCCTTATCTTCTGATTCATCAAATAAAATATCTTCTTCTTTTATTTCTTCTTTTTTATGAGCTGTAACACCAAATTCTTGTGCTATTATATATGCTGTATCAAAATCTATATCATTATTTAATGTTGCTATTATTCCATTTTCTAATAATTTTTTCATTACTTCAGCAGTAGTTTTCTTAAGCTCTGCTGCAAAATCTTTTACTGTAATGATTTCTGGAATTGTTATCTCAGTAAGTTTAAATATTTTTTGTTTAGTTGTATTTGCTTGATTTTTATTAGGTCTTTTCTTGTTTCTTCTTCCTCTTGCTGTAGTTAAATCATAATAATCTAACATACCTCCATCTTGATCATTAAACATATTTGATAGTTGATTAGTTTGTTTTAAATTCTTTAATTTTTTCTCATCTATTGCATTATCTCTATTTCTCTTATTTTTTGTCCTTTTACTTCTATTATCATCATAACGGTTATTATTATTGGCTTTTTGTTTTTCCATAGCTCTATTATAGTCTTTAACACTCTCTTTTTCAACTATATCAGCAGACATGATATCTTTTATATTTCTATCAATTCCTTTTTCATCTAATGGTTTTCTGTTTCCAAAGTTTTTACCAGCATTATTATTTTTATTATAATTATTATATCGAGGATTACTGTTATTATTATTTGCATTATTATTAAACCTATTTCTATTATTATAGGCATTATTTTGATTATTATTAACTTTTTGTGTTTCTTGTTGTTTTGGTTTTTCTACAACTTTTTCTACTGTCTGTTTTGGTTTCACTTCTTTTTCTATTGCCTTTCTGTTTTCTTCTTTCTTCTCTTCTTTTTTGTTAAGCCCAAAAAGCTCACTAACAGACATTGGCTTTGCTGTTTTATTTCTATAAACAATGTTAAAATCCTTATTTCCTTTTCTTTCTACAAAACCAATGTTATTTCTTTTATCTTCTTTTTTTTGCGCTCTTTCTTGCTTCTTTGCTTGATCGTTATTTGCAATAATAACTTCTCTTCTTATAATAACTGGTTGCTTTTCTTCTTGTTTAGGTGCTTTTCCTTTTTTCTTTTCCTTTTGATTACTATTTTTCTTGATATACTGTTCAATAGCTTTTACATCCTTATCCTCAATATTACTTAAATGACTTTTAGCTTCAATTTTTAATTTGCTCGCTATATCCATTACCTCTTTACTGGTTAAATTTAGTTCTTTGGCTATTTCATATACTTTCATTTTACCCAATAATATCACCCCCGTTATATTTATCTTGAATTCCTTTCACCATATTTACATCTTTTATTCCTATAATAGCTTTGTTTGCCTTTCCAATAGCTTTACTCAATTCATCTATACTTCCATCTATAATTATTGGTATATGATACATATTACAAATCTTTTTAAATTTGCTTTTTGTCCTTTCAGAACTGTCTTCAGCCACAATAACTAATTTCACTTTTTCTCTTTTTATATCTTCTTCAACACTATCCGCTCCAAAGCATATCTTTCTTGCTCTTGCAGCCAGCCCAATTATTCCAATTATTTTACTAATCAAACATTACACCTCTTAATTTATCATAAATTTCTTCTGATATTTCAGTTTTAAAAACTTTATTTAATCTCTTACTTTTTATCAATTTTTCTAAACAATCTTCACTATTACATATATATGCCCCTCTACCATCTTGTTTTCCTGTTTTATCAATGCTTATCTCATTATTTTTATTTTTAACAATTCTTATTAATTCATTTTTGTCTTTTTTTTGGTTACATCCCATACAAGTTCTAATTACTTGTTTTTTCATAGTAACACCACCTTTTATTCTTCAGTCTCTTCTTTATTTCCAGTATCATCAATAGCTTCTTCTTGCTCCTCTTTACTCGCATTTTCTAACATTTCTCTAAATTGAGTTTCAGATTTTATATCTATTTTCCATCCTGTTAATTTTACAGCTAATCTAACATTTTGACCTGCTTTTCCTATTGCTAATGATAATTGGTCGTCTGGTACAATTACTTGAGCAAATTTCTCTTCCTCTTTTATATCAACCGCTAATATTTTAGCAGGTAATAAAGCTGAAACAATGTATACTGAAGGATCTTCATCCCATTCTATAACATCTATTTTTTCTCCATTTAGTTCATTTATAATATTTTGAATTCTAACTCCTTTTTGACCAACACATGAACCTACTGGGTCTATATTTGGATCTGGAGAATAAACGGCAACTTTACTTCTATTTCCTGGATCTCTAGATACGCTCTTTATTTCTATAACACCTTCATAAATTTCTGGTATTTCAAACTCTAATAATTTTCTTACAAAATCAGGATTACTTCTAGACACAATTACTTGAGGTGCACCTTTTGCTCCTCTTTCAACATCAAGAACATATCCTTTTATTTTATCATTTACATGGTATGATTCTGTTGGTATTTGTTCCTTTAAAGGCATAACTCCTTCAAGTTTTCCTAAATCCATTATAACCGCATTTCCATCTGCTTTCTGGATTAACCCTGAAACTATTTCTCCTTTACGATCATTGAATTCTGAAAATAGAATATCTCGTTCAGCTTCTCTTAATTTTTGTACTATTACTTGTTTAGCTGTTTGAGCTGCAATACGGCCAAATTCTTTTGGTATTATTTCAACTTCTACTGTATCTCCTTCTTTTGCATCAGGATTAATTTTTTTTGCATCTTTGATACTTATATCTGTATTTTCATCTTCAATCTTTTCTTTTACTTCCTTAACTGAATATACATGAGTTGCACCCGTTTTGCGGTCTATATGTACATCCACATTTTCTGCTTCAAAGTTCTTTTTATAAGCTGTAATTAAAGCTGTATCTATAGCTTCTAAAAGGTATTCTTTCTTTATACCTTTTTCCTTCTCTAATTCATCCAATGCTAAAATTAATCCCTTATTATCAATTGCTTCCATTTTTCTTATTCCTCCTTCCAATGGTATATTGTTTTACCATTTGCAATATTTGCTATTTGTATATTTATATTTTTTCCATTTTGTTCAATAGTTATTTCTTGTTTATTAACCTTTGTTAAAATACCTTGCACTTCTTTGCTGCCATTTTCATCTTTCTGAAATAATTTTACTTTAATTTCTTTACCTATTGCTTTTTGATAATGTTCAATTTTTCTTAAATTTTTTTCAATTCCTGTTGAAGATACCTCTAAAAAATATTGATCTTTTATTATATCTTCCTCATCTAATATTGGATTAACTATATCGTTAATCTTTTCACAATCTTGAATATCAATAGGACCATTTTCTTTTTCAATGAATATTTTTAAATAATGTTCTTTCCCTTCTTTTACATATTCAACATCATATAGTTTATAGTGATTCTCTTCGATTGGTTTAATAATTAAATTTTCTACTTTTTCCTCAATCTTCACTAATCTACTTCCTCCCTAATTTTGATTAAATTAATAAAATTTATTTTTCTCAAAATTGAAGAGTGGGATTTGTTCCCACTCTTCTGTTTCGTTTTATGCATATATATTATATACTCTTTTTATTTAAATTGCAAGCTTTTTTATGATATTTTTTCAACTACATCTGCTGTTTCTGAAACTTCTGCAATCTTTATATCTCTAACATGGTCGATTTTCTCCCATGTAGTTGTTCTTTTAAATAAACATTTAAAGTTTATTACTAACCAAGATCCCATGAATGCTGGATAACATATTAATCCTTTAATCATTGGCTTTATTGGTCTTCTATCAAGTGCCATTACTATTACTGCTGTTCCGATTGGAAGTAAGAATGTTGGTAATAAATACATTGCAACATTATATATCAATTCAGCATTTGTCATTCCATCTCCTGCATACATTAAAAAGTTTGTTGCTAATATTACTAATGTTAGAATAAACATTGGAATACTTCCTACTATATATAATAATCCGTCAAAATTCATCATTGTTTTATTTTCTTTAGCTGCAGTTGCTAATTGTTTAGTATATTTTGTTATACATTGCATATGTCCTACTGTCCATCTGCTTCTTTGTGACCATGATTGTTTAAATCCAACAGGTTGTTCATCATATACTATAGCATCTGTTGCCCAACCTAATCTTTTTCCTTTTATAATTCTTTGTAATGAAAACTCTATATCTTCTGTTAAAGTTTGAGTTTCCCATCCATTTGGTTTTACTACGTCAAATTTTACCATGAATCCAGTTCCATTAAGTAATGGTGATAATCCAAGATTATATCTTGCTAAGTGATAAAATCTGTGCATTGTCCAATAGAAGATTGCATATCCTGCTGTTATCCAGTTGTCTGTTGGGTTTTTAATATCTCTATATCCTTGAACAACATCTTCACCTTGACATAATTTTTTGTTCATATTTTTTATAAAATCTTTATCTACTATATTATCTGCATCAAATACAAAGAATGCATCATAATCTGCGTCTTCTTTTATTTTTTGTTGTAAAAACCAATTTAGTGCATATCCTTTTGTTTTCTTTGTAGGGTCAAATCTTTGATATACTATAGCTCCTGCATCTTTTGCTATTTGTGCTGTATTATCTGTGCAGTTATCAGCTATTACATATATATCGTATAAGTTTTTATCATAAGTCTGATTTTTTAAACTTTCTATAAGATTTGCAACTACTGCTTCTTCATTATGTGCTGGTATTATTGCCATAAATTTGTGATTTTTATTTACTTTTAGTGGTTTATCTTTTAATTTAACTAATGAGCATAAACTTACCATTATTTGATATAGCCAGAATATGGTTAATGTCCACACCAAAGCTTCTCTAATAATATATAAATACTCCATCGTTTGTTACCTCTCTTTTTTTCTAATCTTTGTTTTATTTGTAGCTCCGTATTTTTAGCCCTCAATTTTATTATACTATTTTTTTTGGTAATTTGCAACTTTTTTAACTTATTTTTCCTATTTTTTTATAATATAAAATTTTTCCTATTTTATCATGTTTTATACGGCTTAACTACTTTTTAAAACTTTATCTTTATCCTTATTGTTTTTAAATATTTTATTTAGAAAATGTGCATTAGCTTTTCTCGCTTCTTCTCTATCATTATTTTTCATAAATTGATCTATCGTATTTTGAATCTTAACATCTTTCTTTTCAGATGATAAACTAGGTTTTCTTATTTTTAAACTTTTCTTATTACTAATATTATTATTACTATTATTGTCAAAATTATTTATTTTTGGTCGAATAGTTCTTGTATTCCTTTTCTCTGTAATATTCGTTTCCGTAACAATATGTGGTTTCATATTTTTTATTTTAATTTTTCTTGTATTAGAATTTTTATTTTTCGAATTCACAATGGAGCTATTTTGTTGTTCTCTAGCAGCTCTTTCAGCATTAGCTCTTCTTCTCATAGCAATAATATCATTTTCATCTGTTGAAGCTTTTGGTTTAGTAATATTATTTTTTATAGAAGGTTTTGTTTTTTTAATAATTCGTTTATTTGTAGGCGTATTAGCACCTTCTCTATTCATTCTTTTTTGTAGCTCAATTTCTTTCATCTTTCTTTTATATTCATAGTCACCACTTATTCCAAATTCATCATCTTCGTCAAATTCTTCTTCATCATAGTCATCTTCTTTATTATTGATTAATTTTTCATTTGTTTTTTCTAATTGACTATTTTGTTTCTCTTCATAGTCATTTTCTTCATATTGTTCTGACTTAATGAATTCATCATCTTCATCTTCTTCGAGTTTTACAAATTCATCATCATCTTCCTCATATTTAATTAGGTCCTCTTCATCAAAAGTTAATTGTTTTCCTTTTTCCATACTATCTATATCATCGCTGTAGCCGTTTTCTTCTCTTTCATATTTACTAAGCTCTTCTTCATCAAATTCTTCTTCTTTTTCTGTTTGTTTTATTTCTTTAAAAATATTATCTTCATCTAAAGATATAGGTTCTATTTGATATCCCTCTTTAACCGGATTATCATCATATTTAGAAAAATCTCTATCAAACTTCTGTGAAATTTCTTCTCTAAATACTGTATATATATTTTTAATTCCCTCTATTCTCCAGTAATTAGAGTTTATAACTGCACCTACACTAATATTTACATTTGTAATTTCTTTTTCAAAGTTCTTTTCCTTTTCTTCTATCTCTTCTAAATATGTATTATTATATAACTCTTTATATGCTTTTTCTGTCGCTCTATTTGAAGTTTCTTTCATTATTAAGTCATATAAATTATCAATTTGAGCAATATCCATTTTAAAATTCTTATTTGCTTCTTGCATCATTTGCTCATGAACAACTTCACCATTAACTGCTGTCATTCTCTCATTATCCAAAAATCCAATAATGTATTCTTTTTCTGTATCTAAAAATCTAACTTTAACAGAAACATCTCTTAATGTTTTTTCATATTTAGATAAAAGAAGTCCGGTCATTGTCTATTTCAGCTAACAATCTTCTCAATTTATCATAAATCATTATAAAACATTTAGCTTCTCTTGTGGCAATATCCATTCTAACATCTATCGCACTTTTTATTATATCTTCATTAAAAGGTACTCTTTCATTTTTTCCATTGTCTAACATTATATTAAGAATTTGCTTCTTGATCAGGCTCTTATCTCCATCAACAAAATTTTTCATTCTTTTTACGTCTTCTTTTTCAATCATTTCAAATAGTTGGTTTGCCTTTTTTATAGTCATTAAATGATTAGCATCTACTCCTTTTTTCTTTCTAGCACAACTATTTCTTTCTTTTTGCCTATCAATAAAAAGTTGAATGGTTTCTACGTAGTCCCTTCTAATCTGTTTTAATTCTTCATTATTCTTATCTATCTGATTTTCAATTCTAATAAGCTTTTTCTCTAAAATTTCAGGTCTTATATCAAGGTCACTAAAAAGTGCATATCTTTGTTTTTCTACAACCTCATTATTTTTATACAATATATCTTGTTCTTGTTGTAGTCCTTGCAATCTTTTAGCTACTTCATCAAATCTATGCAATACCTCTTCCTCTTCTGCCAACATATTTTGGTAGACTTTCATTTCTTCTACCATTTCCTTGTATGTATAGTAGTTGTTCTTTAGATTATTTTGCTTATTTAAACCAAGTATATCTTCCATATATCTCTCTAGTACAATCACGCTTCTCTCATACATGATAAAAACCTCCATTTTAGTTCTTGTCTTATTATATATAAAAGAAATCAAAATGTCTAG
>CANQPF010000008.1 GCA_947625665.1 uncultured Clostridia bacterium
CCAAGAGATCCAGAAGAAATAATTAAAGAAAAAGGATGGGTTCAAATTTCTGACGAAGGAGCTATTAAGGAAGTAGTGACTAAAATATTAGAGGCTAATCCTAAGTCAATAGCTGATTATAAAGCGGGAAAAGATAAAGCATTAGGATTTTTAGTTGGACAAGCTATGAAAGAAACAAAAGGAAAAGCTAACCCACAAATGCTTAACCAAATGTTCAAAGAAGAATTGAACAAATAAGAATTTAGTTCACTTATTAAACCAAGGATTGCAAGTGGACATTATAGAATCTTGTTATTTTCAACAATAAAAAGAGAGGGATCCTATTTTTAGGATACCCTCCTTTTATAAGGGGAAGGAAAACAAATAGCAAAAAAATTTATACTATTTGCTTTTTTATTGTATCTATAGCAATAGCACAAATAATAAATTCGATGGCAAAAATAGAACTAAGTTTAAAAATAGATAATCCTAACTCAAACATAAATGGAGGTGATATAGTAGATTGATAAATAATAAGCATAAGTATAGATATTATGCAAAGTATAGAGCAAAATTTCAATCCTTTTTTCAATATATGTAAAGCAGTTTTATCTAAATTTTTAAAAGTATTTTTTATCATAGATATAAAATCTTTTAACATTATAATAATCCCTCGCTTATCATTTGTGTATTACTATATATTAATATTAGCATGAAAAACTAGTAAATACAATGGAAATGTAAACCAGGAAACCCACAATTTAACACTAACATAGAAATTTGAATACAACAAAAAGAGTACCTTTATTATAGGTACTCAAACAAAAACTATGCATAATCTTCATTTAAGTTAGTTCGTAGCTGCATTTAATTTTTTTGATAAAGCAGATTTTTTTCTAGCTGCTGTGTTTTTAACAATAACACCTTTACTACAAGCTTGATCAATTTTTCTTGTAGCTTCTGAGAATAAAACTTTTGCTTCATCCATTTTTTTATCTTCAATTGCTTGTTCAAACTTTTTAATAGTTGTTTTATAAGCTGATTTAATCATACTATTTCTTAAAGTTTTCTTTTCTATTATTTTAACTCTTTTTTTAGCTGATTTTATGTTTGGCATTTTTTATTTTGCACCTCCTCTTGTATGTAATTAATCTAACATACAGTATTTTAACATATTTTATTAGATTTTGCAAGCGATTCATGAAAAATATGTATTTTGTTTAAGTTTTAAGTGAAAATTATTGTAAAAAAAAGTAAGTTGTGATATATTGGGTAAAATAGAAGATTGGAGGATATGATACGTATGATAGCAATTGGAAGTGACCATGGTGGATATAAATTGAAAGAAGAATTAAAAAGATATTTAGAAGAGAAAGATATTGAATGTAAGGATTTTGGATGTCAAGCAGATGAAAATGTGGACTATCCAGATATAGCAGAAAAAGTAGCAGAGGCAGTACAAAAAAATGAATGTAAAAATGGAATATTAGTATGTCGTTCAGGAGTAGGCATGGATATAGTTGCAAATAAATTTAAGGGTATAAGATGTGCAAATTGTGATACTGAAGAAAAGGCAGAAATGGCTAGAAAACATAATAATGCTAATATATTAGCATTGGGAGCAGATTATATTTCAGAAAATGAAGCAGTTTGTATTTTAAGAAGATGGCTAGCTAGTGAATTTGAAGCAGGTGGAAGACATGAAGATAGAGTGGAAATAATAAAAGAGATAGAAGCTAAAAACATGAAATAAGCTTATGGAGGTATAAGTATATGTGGGGAAACATAGCAATAGCCTTCCTACTAGCGTTTATTGTTGCATTTATGGCAACACCATATACTATAAAAATAGCAGAAAAAGTAGGGGCAGTAGATGTACCAAAAGATAAAAGAAGAATGCATAAAAAAGCAATGCCTAGATTTGGAGGACCAGCAGTAATATTAGGATTTCTTGTCTCAGTTATATATTTATTAATAGTAATGAGTATAGAGGGTAGTATTAATTTATTTGACTATAATAATTATGGGAAAAAATTAGTTGGCTTTCTTTTAGGAATAATAGTTTTAAGTATAATATGTGCATTAGATGATATAAAGACAATAAAACCTAAATTTAAGTTAATAGGACAATTGATAGCTGCAATTATAGTAGTATCATTTGGAATTAGAATTGATGATATAACTTTACCGTTTTTTAATATACCAGAATTAGGAGAAATAGTACAAGCTATAATTACAATTATTTGGATAGTTGGTATAACAAATGCTATTAATTTAATTGATGGATTAGATGGATTATCATCCGGAATTACAGCAATCTCATCAATTTCATTATTAATAATATTTATATTAAATGGTTCACCATATATAGCAGTAGTCCTAATAACAGCGCTTGCGGGAGCTTTAGTAGGATTTTTACCTTTTAATTTTTCACCAGCAAAAACTTTTATAGGAGATACGGGATCCAACTTTCTTGGATTTGCAACTTCAATTATCTCAATATTAGGAGTTGCAAAAACTTATACAGCAGTAGTAATTGTATTACCGGTAATTGTTTTAGGATTACCAATATTTGATACAATATGGGCAATAATAAGAAGATTAATAAAAGGGAAATCAATTAAGGCTGTATTCAAAGCTGATAAGGGACATTTACATCACAGAGTTGTTAAATTAGGATTTAGCCAAAAGCAAGCAGTTCTTATTTTATATGGAATGAGTGCATCATTAGGTCTATTTGCAATTATTTTATTTGATAGTGGAATTTGGAAAGCTTTATCGTTTTTGTTAATGGTTATAGTGGCAATTTCATTAGGATATAAAAACTTTATAAGGACTAAAGGTACTAACGAAAGGTTTGAATGTGTAGAATGTAAATATATATATAATCCTAAATTTGGAAATGAAAAAGCAGGAGTAAAACCTGGAACACCATTTGATGATTTACCAGATGATTGGGTATGTCCAGTTTGTGGAGAAGGTAAGGATATGTTTGAAATACATGAATAAAATATATATAATAGGAGAAGGAGTAAGAAAATGAGTGATAAGATATTAATTTTTGGACATAGAAATCCAGATACAGATACAATATGTTCAGCAATAGTAAAACAAATATTAAATGAAAAAAGTGGAAACAACGATGTAAAAGCTGTAAGATTAGGAAATGTAAATAAGGAAACAGAATATGTATTAAATTATATAGGAATTGAAGCACCTGAATTAATAGAAGAAGTTTCAGAAGGACAAGAAGTTATAATGGTTGATCATAATGAATTCGATCAAAGTGTAGGTGGAATTGATAATGCAAAAATTATAGAAGTTATAGATCATCACAGAATAAGTAATTTTGAAACTGCAGAACCATTATATTATACAGCTAGACCTTATGGATGTACATCAACAATTTTATATGGTGAGTTCAAAGAAAAAAATATTAATATAGATAAGAAAGAAGCTACTTTAATGGCTAGTGCAATTATATCTGATACATTATTGCTAAAATCACCAACAACTACAGAATATGATAGAAAAGCATTAACTGAATTAGCTGATATTGCCGGAATTAATATAAATGAATATGGATTAGATATGTTAAAAGCGGGGACAGATTTAGATGATTTTACAGAGGAAGAATTAGTAAATTTAGATTCTAAAAAATTTGAAAAAGATGGAGTTAAATGCGTTATAGCTCAGGTAAATACTGTTAGTATTGATGATGTATTAAAAAGAGAGAAAAAATTAAAAGAAGCTATGCAAAATGAAATAAATAAAAATGATTTAGATGTTTGTATTTTAGCAATTACTGATATTTTGAATAGTAATTCTGAACTGATTGTTTTAGGAGAAAGGTCAGATGTAATAGAAAAATCACATCATCTAGAAAATGATAGGGTATTTTTAGAGGGAGTAGTTTCAAGGAAAAAACAACTTTTACCACTTGTAGAAAGTAATATATAGAAAATAGTTTTAACATAGTTAAATAAAAATTAGTATAATAAAAAATATAATCGATTAATTTGATTATATTTTTTTTGTAATTCAAAAGACGATAAGAAATGTGCAAAGAAGTCAACATAAGACTAAATCAATAAGCTCTTACGGCAGTAAGGAATCTACCTTGAAAAAGGGAAAAATTTGACAAAAAAGGAATAATACTATATAATTATCTATGTCTTAGAAAAAATTCAATGTAAAAGGAGAAGGAAATGAAAAGTAAAATGAATATTAAGAGCATTATAACCATGGCAGCCGTAAGTGTAATGAGTTTTGTGTTCTTAAATATGAGTTGTGCTGCAAATACGGCGAAAATTTCAGTAGACAGAGCAAATCTTAGGGAAAGCGCTTCTTCAGATTCATCAATAGTAGATAAGATGAATAAAGATGAAGAGGTAGAAGTTTTAGAAAATGTAGGGGAATGGAGTAAAGTTAGATATAAAGAAGATACTGGATATGTAAAAACAGAGTTGTTGAATATTAGTACAACAGAAGAAAATACTCAAGAACAAAACACTCAAGAAAATACAAATAATGAAGAAAATGTACAGAATGCAAACGAAAATAATAGTGAAGAACAACAACAAAATACTGAAAATTTAGCAGAAAAGCCAGCAGAAGAAACTCAAAATGTAGAAGAAAAATTTTTTGTAGTAGAAGATATTAATATCAAATTAGTTCCACTAATAAATGCTACAAACATGAACTCAATACAAAAAGATCAAGAAGTATCTGTAGAAAAAACAATTAATGGATGGTCTTTAATTGAAATTCAATCATCAAATATTAGAGGTTGGGTAAGAGAAGAAAAAATTATAAGTGAAAGCAAAAAGAAAGAAGCAGAAGAACTTGCTAAGGCTGAGCAAGAAGCTGCAGAAAAAGCAGCTAAAGAAGAAGCTGAAAAGAATGCACCAGCAATTAAGAAAAGTTTTGTACAAATAGAAAAAGTAAACTTAAGGAAAGAAAATAACACAAATGCTGAGATTATAGGTAAGTTGCCTAAAAATACAGAAGTAGAAGTGTTAGAAGAAAATGCAGAATGGAGTAAATGTAGAGTAAATGGATTAATTGGATATATTTCAACACAGTACTTAGGAAGTGAAAAGGTTGAAGACGTTCAAGAAGAAGTTACTTCAAGAGGTTCTACTAAGGCAAGGGAAGTAACAGCAGATACACAACTTCATGATATTGCAGCAACGACATCAGCATCAGGTAAAGGAGCAGAAATAGCAGCATTTGCCAAAACTTTAGTTGGAAAATCATATGCTTATGGAGCAACAGGACCAAATTCTTTTGATTGTTCTGGTCTTACATCATATGTTTTTGCTCACTTTGGAGTAGGTTTACCACATAGTTCTGAGTCACAGAGAAATTGTGGTACAGCTGTAGACAGAAGTGCTTTAGCACCTGGAGATTTAGTTTGTTATAGAGGACACGTGGCTATATATATTGGTGGTGGTCAAGTTGTCCATGCATCTACACCAAAGTCAGGAGTGTGTGTTTCAACAGTTAATGGAGCTAAGCCAGGAGCTTATATTACTTCAAGAAGATTAGTTTAAGGAGAAAATTAATTGAAGCGACCGATTTTAGTCATTACTTTAGGATATATAATAGGAATAATAATGGGGCTATACTTTGATAAAAGTATGGTCCTTATTTATGTTCTTATAATAGGAATTTTATCAACAATATTATTTATCTGTTCGAGAAATAGATATTTTAGATATGTAAAACTTTATTTAAAGTTATCTACGATTATTTTGATTTTGATAGCATTCTTTTTTGGATTATTATATGTTAGAAATAAGAAAGATGAATATGTAGATATTTATACATATATGGAATCTTGTGAAAGTATAAAATTAAAAGGAAAAATAGTAAGCAATAAAGAAGAACGAAAATATAAGGATGTTTATAAAATAAAAATAGATTCCACTAAAAAATTAAAAGGAAAGACTTTTTATTGTTATATAAATAAAAAAATAAAAAATGAGATTGAGTATGGTGATTATGTTGAAATAGAAGGAAAATTTCAGAGACCATCAACTCAGAGAAATAGTAAAGGATTTGACTATTCTAATTATTTGAAGACTAAAAATATATATGGGACGATAAATATTAGTGATATAAAAGTTGAAGAAAAAATAAATAAACATTCTATATTTAAATATATTAATATGTTTAAATTAAAAATAAAAGATGCTTCAGGGCAAATAGAAGGAAAGGACAGGCAAGGTATTTTTTTAGGTTTAATTTTAGGAGATACTTCAAATATAGAAGAAGATTTAATGGAAGATTTTAGAACTGCAAGTTTAGCACATGTTCTAGCTGTATCTGGAATGCATATATCATATTTGAGTATAGGAAGCTTAATACTTTTTAAGAATTTATTTGGTAAAAGAAAATCATATATAATTTCGAGTATAATAATTATATTATATATAATGTTAACAGGATTTGCATCATCTGCAATGAGGGCAGGAATTGTTAGTATAACGATGATGTTAGCTAACTTTTCTTATAAAAAGAATGACATTGTCACTAGTATTAGCTTATCTTTATTAATTATTTTAATTCAAAATCCGTTTTTAATATGGAATGCAGGTTTACAATTATCGTATATTGGAACAATTGGAATTATTGTTTTACAACCTATTCTATTAAAAAAGTTGAAAAAAATAAAAATAAAAGATAGAAGAATAAAATATAGGATTCCTAAAGTAATAATACATGTTTTAGAAAAAGCAGAAGAAATAATTTCTATTATAATTTCCGCACAAATAATGATTATTCCTATTTCAATATTCCATTTTAATCTATTAAGTAGTTATTTTATTATCACAAATTTTCTTATAAGTATAATAATTGGTCCGATTTTTATCATAGGGATTATTTATACTGTATCAATCTTTATTAATTCAGAAATATCATTGTTAATCGCAAAAATTCTACAACTAGGAATTGGGATTATTATTAAAATTTCAAAAATTCCACAAAATTTAATGGGTGGAAAAACATATATTCCGACACCTAAAATTTGGCAAATTGCTTGCTACTATTTTTTAGTAATCGTTATTGCATATGTTAACTTAATTCAAAATAAACAGGTAAAGAATATGACTCAACAAAGAATTTTAAATTTAATAGCGTTAGCAAAATTTAAATATAGAAATAGAATAAGTAAAAAGAAAAAAATTTTAGTTTATTCAATATTACAATTAATTTTATGTTTGATATTAGTTATTCCAAATGAGCTAGAGGTTAATTTCATAGATGTAGGACAAGGGGATTCAACTTTTATTATAACTCCATCAAAAAAAACAATATTAATTGATGGAGGAGGTAGTATCAATAGTGAATTTGATGTAGGTAAATCTACTTTATTACCTTACATTTTAGATAAAGGATTTAATAAAATAGATTATGTCATGATTAGTCACTTTGACCAAGACCATGTAGGAGGTATAATTACTATTTTAGAAAATCTTAAAGTAGGCCAGGTAATTATATCAAAACAAGCAGAAAAAACAGATAATTATGAAAGATTTTTGAAAATAGTTAAAGAGAAAAAAATAGATGTAAAGGTGGTTAAACGAGGAGAAAGTTTAAATATAGATAAGAATATAAATTTAAAAATTATTTGGCCAAATCAAGAACCGATAAGTGAAAATATGTTAAATAATAATGCTATTGTAGCAAAATTACTTTATAATGAATTTTCATGTTTATTTACAGGAGATATAGAACAAATTGCTGAAGAAGAGATTATAAAAGTGCTAGATAAAGAAAAAATTAATAGTTTGGAATCAACAGTTTTAAAAGTTGCACATCATGGTTCTAAAACATCATCCACACAAGAGTTTTTGAATAAAGTTAAACCTAAAATAGCACTGGTAGGAGTTGGAGAAAATAATATATTTGGACATCCAAATGAAAATGTTTTAGAACGATTAACAAAGTTGGATTGTAAAATATTTAGGACTGATAAAAATGGCGAGATAAATTTAAGAATAAAAAAGAATGGCAAGTTCAAAGTAATGAATAAAATTTCAAATTTTGTAAATAATAACAACAATTAGTAGTATAGAAAGAAGGGTGAACTTTGTGAACAAGACAATACTTGCAATGCTTATGTTTATAGTAATTCTAACAGGAGTTATTATTGGAATAAATACTTATGAAAATCAACAGTATGCAAACATACAAGAAAATAATCAGATAAAAAATGAAAATGTAGTTAACGAAATAGCGTCAAATGACGAAGAAATTTATGATGATTGTACTGATGAATGGGAAATTATGAATAATGAAGAAAGCAAAACAGAAACTTTACAAGTTAATTCTGGATATGAAAAGGAAGAAAAAAATAAATTTATTTTAAGAGATATGTATGGAAAAATAGTAATATACAAAATAGATGAAGATGGGGAGGAAATTGAATATGACTTAACAGATATTGCTACAGATTATTTGGCAGAAGAAGATAAGCAAAATTTAAGAAATGGTATTACTGTAAGTGGAGAAGAAGCGCTAAATCAATTACTAGAAGATTTTGAATAGAAAAATCCTTGCACTAAATTTGTGCAAGGATTAAAATTATTTTTTCTTTTTTATTGAAACGTCTTTAACATCTTTTTTTAAATCACTTTTATCAATTATTCCATAAGTTGATAAGTCATGTATATACAAGATTAAAGCTATAACTGTCATTATTAATGCAATACAATATATTCCTAAAACGATGCTATTCCAAAAACCTGAAAGGTTTAAAGATTTAGTTATTATTGAGGCAGCTATAGATACATAAAATAGGAATGTTGCAAACTTTCCATACCATCTACTGTATACAACGACATCTTTTCCATAAAGGAAAGAGGCTCCAGCAACCATGGTAAACTCTTTTAATACAACGATTAAAAGTATCCATAGAGGAATTATATGCAATACAACTAAAGCAGTTAGAATAGATACTAAAGTTAATTTATCTGCTAACGGATCCATTAACTTTCCGAAATTTGAAATTAAATTGTACTTTCTTGCAATGCATCCATCCGCAACGTCAGTTAATCCAGTTATTATAATAAGTATAAGTGATAAAATATACTTTTCAGTAAATAATCCTATTAAAATTATAGGAATCAATAAAAATCTCATTATAGTTAAAGTGTTTGGTATATATTTTAACATGAAAACCTCCATATGTTATAGATTATTTTGTATTAAAAATTAATACATTGTTCTGTAAATCTACTATGATCTTTTGTCCATCTGTAATTTCATTTCTTAATATTTTTTCAGAAATTTCATCTTCTATAAATTTTTGGATTGCTCTTCTTAAAGGTCTTGCTCCAAATTTTAAATCAGTTCCTTTTTCTAAAATATATTTTTTGGCTTTATCAGAAACACTAATGTTAATATCTTTTTCACTCAAGGCCTTTTTTGTGTCTATTAACATTAAGTCAATAATTTTAAGTAATTGTTCTTCCGTTAAAGAATCAAAAATCACAATTTCATCAACTCTATTTAAAAATTCAGGTCTAAAAGTTTCTTTTAAACTATCTTGAATTTTGTTTTTGCTGATGGTTCCTTCGTTGCCAAAACCTATTGAATTAGTATTTAAGTTTGAACCTGCATTTGAAGTCATTATAATAATTGTATTTGAGAAACTAACAGTATTCCCTTGTGAATCAGTTAATTTTCCATCATCTAATACTTGTAACAAAATATTAAATACATCAGGATGAGCTTTTTCTATTTCATCTAATAAAATGATAGAATATGGTTTCCTTTTTACTTTTTCTGTAAGCTGTCCAGCATCATCATATCCAACATAACCTGGGGGAGCACCTATTAATTTTGATGTTGAATGACTTTCCATATATTCTGACATATCTATTCTGATTATAGAATCTTCAGATCCAAACATTTCAAAAGCAAGCGTTTTTGCCAATTCTGTCTTACCAACTCCAGTTGGTCCAACAAAAATAAATGAAGGTGGTCTCTTTGTTGATTGTAATCCAGCTCTATTTCTTCTTATAGCTCTTGATACAGCGTTAATAGCTTCATCTTGACCAATAACTCTTTTATGAAGATTAGATTCTAGATTTAATAGCTTCTGAGTTTCTGCTTCAGTTATTTTTTTAACAGGAATTTTAGTCCAACTTTCAATAACATTTGCAATATCTTGTACAGTAAGATTCACTAATTTTAATTTTGAGTTTATAGCGTTAATAGAATCTGTCAATTGACACTCTTTGGTTTTTAAATCTGCTGCACGTTGATAGTCTTCTGTTGAATCAGCAGCGACAACTTCCTCTTTTTCTTCTTGAACAGCTTTTAGTTGTTGTTTTAACATTTCTAATTCATATAAATCTTTATTTTCTAAATTAATTTTTGAACATGCTTCGTCTAAAATATCTATAGCTTTATCAGGTAAAAAACGATCATGTATATATTTTTCTGACATTATAACAGTTTGTCTGATAACATCATTTGAAATCTTTACTTTATGATATTCTTCATAATAATTTTTAACACCTTCTAGAATGCTAATAGTATCCTCAATATTTGGTTCTTCAACAAGTACTTGTTGGAATCTTCTTTCTAAAGCAGAATCTTTTTCAATATATTTTCTATATTCTTTTAATGTAGTAGTTCCAATTAATTGAATATCACCATTTGAAAGTGCAGGTTTTAAAATATTTGCTGCATTCATTGAATGTTCACCATCTCCTGCACCAATAATGTTATGAATTTCATCTATAACTAAAATAATATTTCCAAAGTTTATGCACTCATCTATGATTCCTTTCATTCGAGATTCAAATTGACCTCTGAATTGAGTACCTGCAAGAACAGAAGTCATGTCTAATAAATAAACTTCTTTATTTAATAACTTTGCTGGAACATTCTGATTTGCTATACGAATAGCTAATCCTTGTGCAATTGCTGTTTTACCAACTCCTGGTTCACCAATTAAGCAAGGATTATTTTTTGAACGTCTATTTAATATTTGAACAATTCGTCCAATTTCTCTTTCTCTTCCGACAACGCTGTCGAGTTCATTGTTTTTGGCTTTCATTGTTAAGTTTGTTCCAAAAGTATCTAGAAATTTTTTCTTTTTAGTAGTTTTTTTGTTTTTCTTTTTTTCTACTTTAACTTTTTTTCTAGAATTTGAATCTTGATTATCTTGTTCGAATTTATCTGCATTAAAATTATTTCGGTTTCCACCAAACATATTTGAAAATATTGAACCTAAAGGAATAGCAGCTCCAGATATGTGCTGATTAGGATTATCAATATCTCCATCTTCATCAGACATTCCGAATGTTATTGCTCCGTCCATATTTTGAATATCCTCTAAATTTAAATTTTCTGATAAATCTTTAAAAAGTGCTTCAAATTGTTTTGACATTCTATCTAAATTTTTATTATCTTTTGATAAGATATCATTTTGTTTTGCTATTACTTCTGAAGGATTTATTCCTTTTTGTTTTGCACAATCATAGCAATATCCTTCTAAGGTGTTCTTTCCATTTTTATCTATATTATTATAAAAAATTATTGCTGTATTTTTTTTACATACTGAACATAACATAAGCTTATAGTCTCTCCATTTCCTCAAAAATATACACTTATATAATACTTCAAAAATAGGTAATAGTCAAGTTTTTTTCACAACATAGAAATTAGTTATTGAAAAAGAAAAAGATTAATGTTATAATTTAAAATAGAATAATGGATAAAGGTGAATTAGTATGAATGTAACAATGCCTATGAAGCATAAATTTACATTGAGAGATAAGATTGTGTATATAACAGCTATCATTGTTTGCCTACTTACCCTAGTAACAATTATAGTAATAGAAGTGAGAAAAGATACAGGTTTTGTTGAAATACTTGATACAGTTACAGCAGAACAAGCAGCACTAGGGAATAAAACAGAAGAAGAAATAAATGCACTAAAGGGAGTAATTAATAGCAAATTTAATAACAATATAGAAAAAAAATCAGTTAGCACAAATATAAAGAAGATTGACAGCACTAAAGATGTTATTTGTACAGCTTTAACTACTGAAGAGACTAAGCAGGGAAGCTATGAATTAAATGTTGTATTGCCAGTAATTAATGTGAATAGTGAAATAATAAAAAAATATAATAAAGAAATAGATAGTTTATTTAAATCAAAACTGGATGCTATTTTGAAAACGAATGGTAAGAATATTGTTTATAATACTGAATATGTTGCAAGTATTAATGATAATATATTATCACTTATGATACGTGCAAATTTTAAAGAAGGTTCTAATGCTCAAAGAACTCTTATAAAAACATATAATTATGATTTGAATGAAAATAAAGAATTAACACTTTCAGATATATTGAAAAAAAATAATATAGATGAAAACAATGTTAAACAAACAATACAAACTGAAATTCAAAAATCACAACAAAGAGTAGAAGGATTGCAAAAAGTTGGATATTCTGTATATAATAGAAATCTAGGAGATAGTAGATATGAAATAAAAAATTCTAAGGAATTTTATTGCACAAGCAACACAGTTTATATTATATATGCATATGGAAACAATGATCCTACAAGTGAAATGGATGTAGTAGTTTTATAAAAAGCGTTTTCAAGATAGAAGTCATAACTCAAAGGAATAAATTTATATGTAATAGGAAAGAGAAGGTAAAAAACTTCTCTTT
The DNA here is from genome assembly GCA_947625665.1 of uncultured Clostridia bacterium. Taxonomy (GTDB): domain Bacteria; phylum Bacillota; class Clostridia; order TANB77; family CAG-508; genus CAG-269. Next base: position 12,685 of record CANQPF010000008.1, read on the forward strand.
TTCTATATTATAGGAAATTCAGTATTTTTGTAGTTTATATTAAGATTTGTTTTATTAATTAAATTACATAAAATATGTTAATTATTCACATTTTCTTCACAATTGAAGTATAGTATATATACAGAAATAAATAAATGGAGGTCTTAAAAATGGGCGAAAGTAATAAAATGAATGAAAATAATATAGGAGGCTTTAAAGCAGTAAAAAATTCTAAATATGCTTTATATGATACAGGAGAATCAAAAAAATCATCCAAAAAAAGCGGATTTGGAAAAACTGTAATATTACCATTTTTTAGTGGAGTTATAGGATGTGCCGTTGTACTGGGAGCTTGTTTTGGAATTCGACCTATAAGAGATGAAATATTCAAAGCACAACCATCTATTTCTGTTAAGAAAGAATCATCATCTTCAGACGAAACAAAAGGTGTAGTTACACAAACATCATTATCAGATTATTCAGATACATCAATTTATGCAGCAAATAAGATTTTACCTTCAATAGTAGGAATATCTGTTGAATACACAGTAAATTCAGGATTTTCTTTGTTTTCATCAATTCAACAATCTGGAACTGCAACAGCAACAGGTTCAGGAATAATAATAAGTAAGGATGGATACATTTTAACTAATAATCACATTGTTTCAAGTAATTCTTCTAGCTCATATTATGAGGTTTCAGAAGCTAGTAAAGTTACAATAAAATTATACAATGATGAAACAGAATATGAAGGAAAGATTGTAGGTAAAGATGAACAAACAGATTTAGCTGTAATAAAAATAGATAAGAATGATTTAGTAGAAGCTACGTTTGCGGATTCAGATTCAGTTAAGGTTGGTGAATTTGCAATGGCTGTTGGTAATCCATTAGGAATGGATAGTAGTATTACTTGTGGTGTAGTAAGTGCTGTTAATCGTGAAGTAACAGATTCAGACGGAAAGAAATTTACATTGATTCAAACTGATGCTGCAATAAATTCTGGTAATAGTGGAGGTGCATTAGTTAATTCTAAAGGAGAAGTTATTGGAATTAACACATTAAAACTTTCCGGAACAGGTATTGAAGGTATGGGATTTGCAATTCCTATTAATTCAACAGTTGATATTACGAATGAATTAATTACTTATAATAAGGTTAGAAGACCTTATATTGGAATCTCTGGAGTAGACTTGAATGAAGAAACAGCTAAACATTATAATTTGGTAGTTGGTGTATATGTAAAATCTGTTGAAGATTTTTCAGCGGCTGAGAAAGCAGGAATAAAACCTGGAGATGTTATTATTGAAGTTGATGGAAAGAAAATCAGTACAATGGATGAATTAACAGAAATAAAAAACACAAAACAAATTAATGAGGAGTTAACGCTAAAGGTTAATAGAGAAGGTGAAGAAAAAGAAATAAAAATTAAGTTAGGTGAACAACCTTAATATTTCACTTTAAGTTCACACAATGGACAAATTTAATTGTTATATTATATTCATAATCAGTTACAAAAGCTGATTAAAATTGAAAAACATCCCCTTTTATTTTCAAGAAAAAGAGAAGTGAGAAACTTCTCTTTTTGTTATTATAGTAGACAACAAGGTTCTTATTACATAGAAATTTCTTCTTTGGGTTGTGACTTCAGTAATAACAAAGCATTTATATAAGAGGAATTGAAAACATTTTTTTATAAGAAAATCTAAATAGTTTTTGTAAAAAACATTGAAAAAAGTAAGATAATTATGATAAAATATTAACAATTAAAAATATAAGAAGGGTAAGATAAATATGTATAAAAAAGAAAATGGCATAACATTAATAATACTAGTAATAACAGTTATGGTGCTTATGGTAATTGCAGGAGTTATAATAGATTCAGGATTAAAAAGTATAAAACAAGCTGAACAGGAAAGCTTAAGAACTAATATGTTATTAATACAAGCGGCAGGAAAACAATATGTAGAAAATGCTAATTTTCATATTGGTACTGAAGAAAAATCTGAAGAGGAAAAGGAAAATATAAAGAATGAGGACTTGAAAGGTACACCTACAACTGATTTGCCTGGAGGAATAAGTTTGAAAGAAGGGGAAGAGGCATATAGTTTAAGTATGGATGATATGAGAGATATGGGATTGAGTGACGAAATAGTAAGAACTGCAGAAGATTATATAATAATATATAATATAAAGAATCAATCAGTTGATGTAATATATAAACTAGGTACTATAGTAAATAATGAAAAAGTATTTTCATTATCTGAAATGGAGAATAAATAATAAATGAAAGAAAAAGAATTAGAAAGATTAACAAATTTAAAGGAAATAGAAAATAGAATACATAGTGAAGAAAAATTAAAATATATATGTGGAATAGATGAAGCAGGAAGAGGTCCCTTAGCGGGACCTGTTGTTGTAGCTAGCGTTATTATGCCGGTTGATTCTATGATAGAAGGAGTAAATGATTCAAAAAAGGTCTCAGAGAAAAAAAGAGAAAAACTTTTTGATGAAATAAAAAATGAAGCAATAAGTTATGGGATTGGAATTGCATGGCAAGAAGAAATAGATGATATTAATATCTTAGAAGCAACTAGAAAATGCGTTACAAGGTCATTAGAAGAATTAGAAATTAAACCAGAAGTTATTTTAGTAGATGCATTGAATAAACTAGATACTTTAGGAATTCCATATAGATCTGTGATTAAAGGTGATGCAAAAATATATTCTATTGCTGCTGCATCTATAATTGCAAAAGTAACTAGAGATAGAATTATGAGAGAAATGGATGAAGTATATCCACAATATGGATTTGCACAACATAAAGGATATGGTACTGCAAAACATATGCAAGCAATTAGAGAAAATGGATTATGCCCAATACATAGGAGATCTTTTACTAAAAATATAAAATTCAAATAAGGAGAAAAGCATATGAATATATTAGAAATAATTGCTAAAAAAAGAGATAAAAAGGAACTTACTAAAGAAGAAATACATTATTTTATAGATGGTTATACAAATGGACAAGTAGAGGACTATCAAGCTGCTGCTTTAATTATGGCAATATATCTAAATGGGATGAATGATAGAGAAATAACTGATTTAACTTTAGAAATGGCAAATTCAGGAGAAGTATTAGATTTGTCAAAAATAACTAATAGTCAAGAAATAATAGTTGACAAACATTCAACAGGTGGAGTTGGTGATAAAGTTTCAATAATTCTATGTCCACTAATTGCTTCTATGGGAATTAAGGTTGCAAAAATGTCCGGAAGGGGATTAGGATTTACAGGTGGAACGGTTGATAAATTAGAATCAATACCTGGATACAAGACAAATATAGAAATGGAAACATTTATAGAAAATGTAAAAAATATAGGTGTTAGCATGATATCGCAAACTTTAAATTTGGCACCTGCTGATAAAAAAATATATGCTTTAAGAAATAGTATTTCCTGTGTTGAAAGTATTCCATTAATAGCATCTAGTATAATGAGTAAAAAGATTGCTAGTGGAGCAGATAAAATAGTATTAGATGTTACAGTTGGATCTGGAGCATTTATGAAAACAATAGAAGATGCAAGAAAATTGGCTAGACAAATGATAAGAATAGGAAAACTAACTAATAGGGAAACTGTGTGTGTGCTAACTAATATGGATGAACCATTGGGATATTCAGTTGGAAATAATCTTGAAGTAATAGAGGCTATAGAGTTTTTAAAGGGAAATATGCCAGAAGATTTGAAACAAGTTGTTTTAGAGTTAGCAAATAATATTATGAAATTATATGGAAAAAACACGGATGATGACGTAAATAAGAAAAATATATTGGAAAATATAAAAAATGGAAAAGCATATAGAAAGTTTGTAGAAATGGTTAAAATTCAAGGAGGAGATATATCAGTTATTGAAGATATTTCAAAATTTCACAAATCAAGTGTAATTAAAGAAGTAATAGCAACAAAATCAGGATATGTTCAAAGTATAAATGCCGAAGAGATAGGAAGAATGGCCTGTAGTTTAGGTGCTGGAAGAGTGAAAAAGACAGACGACATTGATAATACAGTTGGACTTATAATAAAAACAAAAGTAGGGGAACAAATTAAAGAAGGGGATATTTTAGCTGAAATACATGCAAATGATTTAGGTAAAGCTGAAGAAATTGAAAAGCAGTTATTACAGACAATTGTAATAAATAAAAATCCAAAAAAGGAAATTAAAACAATTTTAGAAATAATGGTTTGAAAAATTACACAAATATGATATAATTATAAAGGAATAATTAAAATTTCGAAAGGGATGATAAAATGAAAAAGAAAACTGAAGTACAAAAAGAACAAGCAAAATATGATAGAGGACAAGTTGTAGTTAAAGTTGTTGCAGCTATATTAGCTTTAATGATGGTTCTAGCTGTAGGAGCATCAGCAATATATGCAATTTTTGCATAAAAATAGGAGAAATATATGGGATTAGAAATTGGAATGAATTGGCAAAAGTTTTATACTGAAAATATATTAACATATATAAAAGGTTTGCAGGAAAGTCCAGGTCAATTGATTAGCCTAATATTTGACATTACTATTGTTATATTATTGGTATATTACTTTTTTAGAATAGTAAAAGAATCAAGAGCATGGCAATTAATTAAAGGAATTGCATTATTAATTTTAGTAACTTGGCTAAGTGCTTTATTTAACTTAAAAATACTTAATTCAATATTATCAACTATAATGAATTTTGGTGTTATTGCTATAATAATTATATTCCAGCCAGAATTAAGAAGAGGTTTGGAACAATTAGGTACGAATAAATTTACAAAATTTTTTGGAATTACTAAAGATTTAGAAACAAAGACAAAAGAAGACGTATATAAAATAGTAATAGCTACAATGGAATTGGCTAGTCAGAAGACAGGAGCTTTAATTGTTATAGAGCGTGATATAAAAATAAGAGATATTATAGCTAAAGGTATAGAAATAGATGCAGAAGTATCACCTCAATTATTAGTAAACATCTTTGTTCCTAATACGCCTTTACATGATGGGGCAGTTGTTATAAGTAATAATAAAATAGCTGCAGCTGCATGTGTCCTTCCATTAGCTGATGATAAGAATATTGCAAAAGAATTAGGAACTAGACATAGAGCAGCAGTAGGAATTTCACGAGAGTCAGATAGTATTGTAGTTGTTGTTTCAGAAGAGACAGGAAAAGTATCTGTTGCTAAAGATGGAACATTAATTGCAGATGTTAGAGAAGATGTTTTGAAGAAAATTTTGATTAATAATGTTGTTAATAAAAGATTCGGAAATAGCAATGGAAAAAAGACAAAAATGAGTAGAATAAAGCAAAATTTGAAGAAAGCAAAACAAATAAATACAAAACAAAAGGAAGAAGTTAAGAAATAGAATATATTATTACTTTGCCTAGCATTTGAAAAGGAATATCAATTGCTAGGCTTTTAATATAAAATAGAGAGGTAATAGAATGAGAAATATAAAGCTAACAATAGAATATGATGGAAAAGACTTTAATCGGATGGCAAAAACAGCCTAATAAATTAAATATACAAGGTACAATTGAAAAGGCAATTGAAGCTGTTACAAAAGAAGAGGTGAACTTAAATGCATCAGGAAGAACAGATGCAGGAGTACATGCTTTAGGCCAAGTTGCAAATTTTAAAACAAATTCAAAAATACCAATTGACAAGATGGCAATAGCAATAAATACAAATTTAAAAAGATCAATAAGGATAAAGAAAGCAGAAGAAGTTGATGAAAAATTTCATAGTAGACTTTCATGCAAGAAAAAGACTTATAGATATATTATAAATAATTCTGAATATGGAACAGCAATTTATAGAAATTTAGAAACTAATATATCAATGAAATTAGATATCTCAAAAATGCAAAAAGCAGCAAAATATTTTGAAGGAGAACATGATTTTAAAGCTTTTAAAGCTAGTGGAACTAGTAGTAAAAATAGTGTAAGAACTATTTTTAAGGCAGAAGTGAAAAAAACTTCACAAGAAAGGATATATATAGAATTAACAGGAAGCGGATTTTTATATAATATGGTAAGAATTATTTCAGGAACTTTAGTAGAAGTAGGGTTAGGAAAAATTAAGCCTGAAGAAATTCCAAATATAATAAAAAAACAAAAGAGAGAATTTGCAGGAAAAACTTTACCACCACAAGGTTTATATCTAGTAAGTGTAGAATATTAAAATAGTAAAATCCTTTTTAATAGCAAATAAAAATAAATCACATAAAATATAATAACAAGCTTTTAGAAAGGAGCAAAATAAAATGAATAATTTGCTTATATTTTTTGCGATACCATTTGCAGTAATTGTGATTTCATTAGCATTACAAAAATTGTTAAGATGTCCATTTTTAGTTGCTGCTATTATATTTTCAATATTCTTAGTTGTTGGTTTTGCAATTTCAAATTTGAATATTGTCATAGCAGGGATTATTTATGCAATTTTATCATTTGTTACAGCCTATTTAACAATGGTTGTTGCTAGATTAAGAAGAGAGAATAATCAAGAAAATGCAAATAATAACAATAATAATACAAGTACATGTAGTTGCAGATATAATAGAAGATAGATATGAATGTCATCATTGCTATTTACTTTTTTGTTAAAATATGGTAAAATAATACGAGTTGAAAAAAGGAGAAAGTAATGTTTGAAGTTATTGAAGATACAATAATAGATGTAATAAAGTTAATACCTTTTTTGTTTATTACATATTTAATAATGGAGTATATAGAGCATAAAACAAGTGAAAAAGCAAAAAAAACAATAAAAAAAGCTGGTAAGTGGGGAGCTGTTTGGGGAAGTTTTTTAGGAATTTTTCCACAATGTGGTTTTTCAGCATCGGCTACAAACTTATATGCGGCAAGAGTTATAACACTTGGTAGTTTAATTTCAATTTATTTATCTACTTCTGATGAAATGTTACCAATTTTGATTTCAGAAGCGGTTCCATTAACTGTTATTTTAAAAATTTTATGTATTAAATTAATAATAGGTATGTTTGCAGGAATTGTTATAGATTTGGTTTTAAGGAAGAGAAATAAAGGAAAAGAAGATGATGAAAAAATAGTTGACCTATGTGAAGAAGAACATTGTCATTGTGATCATAATGGTATTTTTAAATCAAGTTTAAAACATACATTAAATATTTCTGTATTTATTCTTTTAGTAACATTTGCAATTAATGTAATAATTTTCTTTATAGGAGAAGAAAGAATATCACAAATTTTATTAAATCAACCTGTATGGGGTCCTATCATTGCAGGAATAATTGGTTTAATACCAAATTGTGCTGCATCGGTTACATTAACACAAATGTATTTAGAAAATTTGATTTCTGCTTCTACAATGATAGCAGGATTATTAGTTGAAGCGGGAATAGGTTTAGTTGTTCTATTTAAAATAAATAAAGGAATAAAAGAAAATATTAAAATTGTAGGTTTATTATATACAATCGGGGTTGTATCAGGAATAATATTAGAATTATTAAATTTTAAGTTATAAAAGTTTTACCTACTAAACATATCAAAAATCACTAGTGAGTCTAAAAGAATTTGATACCTATGAATTAATAATTTTGTATTAAAAACTAAAAAGAGCATGTATATCATGCTCTTTTTGGATTATTTTTTCTTTTTATTAAGATTTGATATTATTGCATCTTCGTTATCAAAAGTGTAATTTGAATCCGTAGTATTCATTTTTATTGGATCTATCTCATTATTTTCATCTCTAAAGTTAATATTTTTTAAATTAAATTTTTGAGATTGTATTTCATCATCAGAATCTGAATTATACTCTGAATTATTAGAATATCTTTCAAAATCAAAGTTTTTTGCAGGTTGTTTTTCTTTATATTTTGATTCTAAGTAATTGAAGTTGCCAAGTCCAATTGAAAAACCACCACCTTCACCTAAAATTCTGAAAGCACATTTTTTATCAGTTAATGATGATTGTAATTTACCAGGTTTAAAATATTTAACAAATTCCCATTTTACAGAACCATATTTTGTATCATATTTCATCTTTTCCATATCCATAGAATTGCTATATGTCCATTCTCTGTGTAATCCAAATTCATTACTCCACCATTCTAGTTCTTCAATTGTTGCTGAACCAGTAAATATTTTACTTGCACAATTTGATAATATAGTATTTCTATAATTTTCTTTGGCTCCAGGAGTTTCAAGTTGAGCTAGGTTTTGTGTAGAAATTACTGTTGCAACTCTATATTTTCTATACATTGTGAATAGAGGTTCAGTAGCTTTACCAATAAAGTCTGCAAATTCATCAATGTATAAGAAGTTAGGTATACGAGAGGTTGAAGTTCCAGGTCTTCTTAAAACTGCATTTTCCATTGATATTAGGAAGAACAATCCAAATGCTTTGTGAGCAGATGCTCCTAAATCACCACGCCTTGTGCAGATAAACGTAAGCTCTCCATTTGCTAACATATTATCAAAATTAATATTATTATGCCTATTACATAAAATAGATTTTACACCAGGTATTCTTAATAGATTATCTAATTGTGAAGCTGCTGCAAAAATATATTTTTCTATATCAGCTCTACCAGGTGAATTCTTGTAAAAATTCTTTTCAAAATATGCTATTTGAACTGCATATTTTTTTGCAAGTTTTTCATCATGTGCCATTATTTTACACATTTTTTCAACCAAATCAAAGTTTGTAAACATTTTTAGCATATCATTCATATTTGGAAGAGCACCTTCATTCATACGAGGATACATTTCTTTTAAAAGTATTGCGATGTTTTCAATTGCTCTTATAGAAATATCTTCTTTGTAAATTTCTCCTGTTTCTGCATGAGAATCATTGTACATAGCTTTTAGTGCAGAAGATATTGTTATCGCTATTTTTGAAGGATCATCATATACAAAAGGATTTAAGCCAATAGATTCTGGACTAGATGGATCTATTAAATTATATTCAAATCCAAAATTAGTACATACATCTGTCATATGCTGAATAACCTCATTATCAGGAGACAGTAATGTTACACCTAAATCTTTATATAATGTAGTACTTCCAGAAGAGAGTATCATTTTCTTTAAAAATGCTTGTAAAACTGCTTCTTTACCTGCAAATGGTGAAATCATATTTAAATTGAAATTTTTGTTTAAATATGAATTGTCATAAGGTGCATTTAAAAAGGCTATTTTTGTTTTTAAAGCTGTGAATCCTAATTCTTTAGAAATATTTGCAAAAAAGCGTTTCTTTTCTATGTCCCTTGCTATAAAAGGTTCAAAAATTAATGAGGTTTTTCCTGTTCCAGAGCCACCGCATACAAATAGTGAGCGGAATCTAGCATTTTCTGAGAAATTAATTGTAGCTCCTGTTTCATCATTTTTACATACATATATTTCATAAGAATATGCACCATGTCCAGATGTCTTATTAGTTAAGTTAATACCACGATAATCCCAAATAGAACGAGTTAAATCTTTACTATCATTAATACCAAAGAATAACCATTTAAATAATGGGAAAATAGTTACTAATGGTAGGTATAAAGATAAACTAGTGAATGCAGGAGCAACTAAATCAGAAAAATTCGTTATTATTTCTACATAGTTAGGTACTGATATAAATAACATCCAGGCTGCAAAATTCATCCACTGAGTAAACATTGAAACTGCTATAATATATAATCCTATAATATATAAGTAGAACATTGAGACTTTTTGCTTTTTAGAAGAAGCAAATTCAGATGGCCCTGAAAATAGGAAAGCAAATATTGGACAAGCCAATGCAAATGTATATTTAACAGGTCCCCAGTATGAAACTGCTACTCCAGTAAAAATCATCAATAACATTTCCACTATTCTGTCTACTGCTAAGTAGATAGATATTAATGTCAGAATATATGTAGCAAATGTATTTCTACTTGTATGTAATTTTTTCAAAAATTTATCTATAAAATTCATAGAAGTTATCCTATCCCTTTCAAATTACAATTCTCTACATATATATTATCTAATAAAATAGCGAAAAAAACAAGGGTTTTGAGCAAAAAAATGAATAAAAAATAAATAGATAGAATAAAATAATAAAAGTAAAATTTTTTGAAAAGAGGATTAAGATGGAAGAAAGGTATTTAAAAGAAATAAATATAGTGGATAAAACAGAAGTAGAAAAAGAAAAGGAACTTATAGATAATATTGCAAAGACGAGCAGAGAATTGAAGGTTGCAAACAATAATTTTAACTTTGCACAAGAAGAATTGGTGGATTATTACATATATCAGATTAAAGCAAACCAATCTAAATTAGATTATTTGATAAAGATGGCTAAACGACAAGGAATTAAAGTAGATATAGGAAAAAAAGAAGAAAAGAAAATGTTGCCAGAACCTAAAATTAGTTAAAAGTAAATTATAGTAATAATTGTCCAAAAATGTTCATAAAAATTAATAGAGTATTCGTTACAAAAAAGTACGATATGATTATCATTTTTATGGAGAAAAACTATGGATACAAATGTTATCACTTTTTTAGCATGTATATGTTTTTTATTTTTATTTGGGAAAATATTTATTGTGCCAATAAAAAAAATAGCAAAATTAATAATAAATTCTTTAGTAGGTGCAGTAGTTATATGGATAATCAATTTAATAGGCGCAGGAATAAATTTTCATATTGGATTGAATTTCTTTACTAGTATTTTAATAGGATTACTTGGATTGCCGGGTGCAATGTGTTTAATTATAATAAAATTATTAGTTGGATAAAAAATCTTTTTATTTTCGAAAAATATATTGATTTTTTTATAATTATTTTGTTATAATACATAACAGTGTAAGAAAAATATAATAATAAATTAAGGAGTAAAGAAATGAAAAAAATTATGGGAGTACAAAATTTAACAGCTATTAAAAAAATTGCTTTCGTAATTGCTTTTTCATTTTTATTTGTGTTTAAAAAATAAGGGCTAGAAGTCCTTATTTTTTTATGTATGGGAGGGAATTATGAAAAAATTCAACAAAAAAATAGTTTTAGAAGATGGAGAAGAATACTATGGATATGGATTTGGAGCAGATACTGAAAGAATTTGTGAAATCGTGTTTAATACTTCAATGGTAGGATATCAAGAAATAGTCTCAGATCCGTCTTATACATATCAAATGGTAGTTATGACATATCCACTAATAGGAAATTATGGTATAACAGATGATGATTATGAGACTAGACAACCAAGTATTGGAGGAATGATTGTTAGAGAGTATAATGACTTACCAAGTAATTTTAGATATACAAAAACTTTATCAGAATATTTAGAAGAGAATGGTATTCCAGGAATAGCAGGAGTAGATACAAGAAAAATAACTAGAAGTATAAGAGAAAAAGGAAGTAGAAAAGTTATAATAACAGATGCAAAGACAAGTAAGCAAAAAGCAATAAAAAAATTAAAAGAATATGAGATTCCGAAAGATGCAGTTTCAAAAGTAAGTTGTAAGAAAAAATGGTATTCTAGAACAGCTAATCCGAAATTTAATGTGGTTGCAGTAGATTGTGGAATTAAATTAAATATTGTAAGAAGTTTAAATAAAAGAGGATGTAATGTAACGGTAGTTCCATATAATACTAGTGCAAAAGAAATTGAAAAGTTGAAACCAGATGGAATATTTCTATCAAATGGACCGGGAAATCCAGAAGATGTAACAGAAGTAATAGAATTAGTAAAAAAATTAAGAAGAAAGTATCCAATGTTTGGAATATGTTTAGGACATCAAATGATAAGTTTAGCTTATGGAGCTAAAACATATAAATTAAAATTTGGACACAGAGGAGGAAATCATCCAGTAAGAAATATTTTAACTGATAAAATAGAAATAACATCACAAAATCACAGTTATGCAGTTGATGAGAATTCTATTAAAAAAACTAAATTAGAAGTAACACATAAAAATATTTTAGATAATACTGTTGAAGGTGTTAGATGTAAAAAAGATAATATTTTTAGTGTACAATATCATCCAGAAAGTGCACCAGGACCTCAAGATAGTGGATATCTATTTGATGAATTTTTGAAAATGTTGGAAGGAGGAGAAAAATAAAATGCCAAAAAGAAAAGATATAAAAACGGTTTTAGTAATAGGTTCAGGACCAATAGTAATTGGACAAGCAGCAGAATTTGATTATGCAGGAACTCAAGCATGTTTAGCATTGAAAGAAGAAGGTTATAGAGTGATATTAGTAAATTCAAATCCAGCAACAATAATGACAGATACTGCAATTGCAGATAAAGTTTATATGGAGCCACTTTCTATGCAATATGTTGCAAAAATTATAAGATATGAAAGACCAGATGCAATCCTTCCAGGAATAGGAGGTCAGACAGGTTTAAATATTGCAATGCAATTATATAAAAAAGGTGTACTGCAAGAATGTCAAGTGGAGCTTTTAGGGACTAGTAGTGAAAGTATAGAAATGGCAGAAGATAGAGAAAAATTTAAAGAGCTATGTGAAAGCCTAGGTGAACCAGTATTAGAATCTATAATAGCTAATAGTATAGAAGAAGGAGTAGAAGCGGCTAAAAAAATAGGTTATCCAGTAGTATTAAGACCAGCATTTACTTTAGGTGGTTCAGGAGGAGGGTTTGCTGATAATGAAGAAGAATTAAGATTTATTATGAAAAATGCATTACAGTTATCCCCAGTTAGTCAAGTATTGGTGGAAAAAAGTATTAAAGGTTATAAAGAAATTGAATATGAAGTTATAAGAGATAAAAATGATACAGCAATTACAGTATGTAATATGGAAAATTTAGATCCTGTTGGAATACATACAGGAGATTCTATAGTTGTTGCACCAAGTCAGACATTGACTAATAAAGAATATCAGCTATTAAGAGATAGTGCCTTAAAAATAATTAGGGCATTAAAGATAGAAGGTGGATGTAATGTTCAATTTGCATTAGACCCACATTCATTTAAATATTATTTAATAGAAGTGAATCCGAGAGTTTCACGTTCTTCAGCTTTAGCTTCTAAAGCAAGTGGATATCCGATAGCTAGAGTTTCTGCGAAAATAGCGGTTGGAATGAGATTAGATGAAATAATGTTAGCAAATACTCCTGCAAGTTTTGAGCCTGCACTTGATTATGTTGTAAGTAAAATAGCAAGATTTCCTTTTGATAAATTTACACTTTCATCAAATAAGCTTAGTACTCAGATGAAAGCAACTGGAGAGACAATGAGTGTTGGAAGAACATTAGAGGAAAGTTTGTTAAAAGCTATACGATCATTAGAAATAGGCGTAAGTCATATTGAGATGGAGAAATTTAAAACCTATAGTATAGAAGAAATGATGGAATATATAAAAGATGGTACAGATGATAGAATCTATGCCATTGCAGAGCTTATTAGGAAAAATGTTGACTTAGGAATGATTTACAATACAACAAAAATAGATATGTTTTTCTTAGAAAAGATAAAAAATATTATTCGTATGGAAAGAAAATTAGCTGAAAATATAGATATAGATACATTAAAAGAAGCTAAAAAAATGGGATTTAGCGATAAATATATTGCTAAAGTTTGGAAAAAGAATGAAGAAGATATATATAAAATAAGAAAAGAAAAAAATATTAGACCAGTATATAAAATGATAGATACTTGTAGTAGTGAGTTTGAAAGCTACGTACCTTATTTTTATTCAACTTATGAAGAAGAAAACGAATCTATTGTGAGTAATAAAAAGAAAATTATAGTTTTAGGAGCTGGACCTATAAGAATAGGGCAAGGTGTTGAATTTGACTATTCGACAGTTCATGCAATTCAAACCATTAAGAAGGCTGGATATGAGGCTATTATAATTAATAATAATCCAGAGACAGTTTCTACAGATTATACAACAAGTGACAAGTTGTATTTTGAGCCATTAACTGTTGAGGATGTAATGAATATAATTGATTTAGAAAAACCAGAAGGAATAATTGCAGCACTTGGAGGACAAACAGCAATTAACTTGGCAGTACCTCTTGCAAAATTAGGTGTAAAAATAATTGGTACAGATGTTAAAGCAATAGAAAGAGCAGAAAATAGAGATTCTTTTGAAAAAGTAATGAAAAAGTTAAAGTTATTACAACCTAGAGGAGAAGCTGTAACTAATATAGACGATGGAATAAAGGTTGCTAAAGAAATAGGGTATCCTGTACTTGTAAGACCTAGTTATGTATTAGGTGGACGAGCTATGCAAATAGTTTCTACTGAAAAAGCATTAAAGAAATATTTAAAAACAGCAGTAAATGTAAATAAAAAGCAACCAGTTTTAGTAGATAAATACATTATAGGAAAAGAATTAGAGGTTGATGCAGTATGTGATGGAAAAGATGTGTTTGTTCCTGGAATTTTAGAGCACGTTGAAAAGACTGGAATTCATTCAGGGGATAGTATAAGTATTTATCCAACTTTTAGTGTTAGTGAAAAAGCTAAAGAAAAAATATTAGATTATACAATAAAATTAGGACTTGGAATAGGAATAGTTGGATTATATAATATTCAATTTATAGTTGATAAAAATGAAGATGTATATGTAATAGAAGTTAACCCTAGGTCTTCTAGAACAGTACCATTTATTTCAAAATCTACAGGATATTCATTAGCAGATATTGGAACTTTAGTTATGATAGGAAAATCTTTAAAAGATCAAGGAATAATTGAGGTATATCCAAAAGAAAAGGAAAAATGGTATGTAAAAGCACCAACATTTTCTTTCTCTAAATTGGATGGATTAGATGCATATCTTTCTCCAGAAATGAAATCAACAGGTGAGGCAATTGGATATGATAAAAAATTGACAAGAGCATTGTATAAAGCACTTCAATCTTCAGGAATGCATCTTGCAAATTATGGAACTTGTTTTGTTACTGTTGCTGATAAGGATAAAGAAGAAGCTTTGCCTTTGATAAGAAGATTTTATAATTTGGGATTTAATATAGAGGCAACAAAAGGAACAGCTGAATTTTTAAAGAATCATGGTATTAGAACAAGGATTAAAAAGAAAATTAGTGAAGGAAGTACAGAAATACCAGAAGCATTAAGAAAAGGTTATGTGAAATATGTAATAAGTACTAGAGATTTAGATTCAATAGATCAAGAGAAAGATGGGGCTATAATAAGAAGAATAGCGGTTGAAAATAACATACCTATTTTTACTGCTTTAGATACAGTAAGAGTTTTACTTAATGTACTAGAAGAAATAACTATTGGTGTATCTACAATAGATGAATAAAAGTATAGAGATTAAAAAAAATACAGATAAATAATATAATTTTTGAAAGGTAAATATGAAACCTCGAAAAATTATATTATTTATTTGTATTATTAGGGATTATAACGAATTATAGTCTATTAATAATATATTTCTAACTGTTGCTTAAATAATAGTGAATCTTTTGTTGTATATAAATTTAGATTGCTATTTTTATTTAATATTCTTTTTACTTCATATAATCCTAATCCAGAATGATTTTTCTTTTCAGTTTTGTCTTTTTGAAAAATATCATCTATATCAACAGATTTATTTTTATAACTATTTTCAATTACTACGACTTGTCTGTTTCTATGTTGTTCATTTCTAAAATATAAATTAATTATTTTTTCATCACTTTCTTTAGAAGCATCAATAGCATTATCTATCAAAATTCCTAAGATTCTAGTAAATTGAAATATACTCATTTTTAAAGTGTTTAAATCTAACAAAAATTCTAAAGAAATTTTAATATCAAATTTTTCAGCTTGTTTATATTTATCGACTAATAAACTATACACCCCTGGATTATTTATAATATTTGGATTTAATACATATAAATTATTTATACTTTTACATGCTCCTTCTAATTGAAAATAATATTCTTTTAAACCTTCTATATCATTTGAGTTAACGTAGCCACCAATTGTTGTTATTATATTATCAGAGTCATGTTTAAAACATTGAATATCATCTAATAATTTTTGAAGAGTATTGTTATGAGTTTTAAAAGTATTCAACTTTTTCATTGCTGTTTTTCTTTGTACAATATTATAAATACAACAAATAAACAAAAAAATAAATGCTAAATTAATAAAAACTTTATCTATTAATTCCATAATTATTTAAAACCTCCATAAAAAAATTTTTGTATTTTGGACCTATATCACAAATACAATTATCTGAAAAAGAAACAGTATTTACTACTGGATCAATATCTTTAATTAAGTTTATATTGACTATAAAAGATCTATGACATCGCACAAAGTTTTCAGGTAAATTATTTTGAATTTTGCTAAAAGAACTGTATGTTTCATAATCTTTACTTTTTGAGTGAAAGACTAATTTCATTCCGTCACGTTTTATAAATTCAATAGCATTTTCATCTATCATAGTATTTTTAGTGTCAATTTTAATATAACGTTTTGGAAGTCCTTTAACATCTTCGATTAAACGATCAATAGTGTCTTGAAGTCTATGAAGTGTTATAGGTTTTGCTAAAAAGTCGAATGTTTTGTATTTATAAGCGAGCATAACATATTCTAGATGAGCAGTTGTAAAAATTATGTATATATTTTTATTTATTTTTCTAACTTCATTTGCAATATCTAATCCAGAGCCTTCAGATTTTAAATCAATATCGAGAAACAATACATCAACTTTATTGTTACTTATAAATTCTAATATTTCTTCTTTATTATTAGAACATAAAGAGATATTACAATTATATTTTTTTTGAATAAATATACTTTCTAACATTTTAGATAAATTATTTAAGATTTTTTGATTGTCTTCGCATAATACAAAATTTAACATTTTAATTTCCTTTGTAAAATAAGTTTTGTTTAAAATCCTATGTTATTGGTGTAAGGAATATACAAAATTCGACACATATAAGACATTTTCCTTAATTTTCCAACAACATTTACCAATATAATCCAAAAAATTAATATTGTCAATACCTAAAAAACAAAAAAATAATTTCTAGAACTACTAATAGCAGTACAATTTCAAAGTAAAGTAAATGGAAAAATATGGAATAAATAAGAAAAATACAATGTTTGGGAGTTAAAAGAAATGAAAAAATGATAAAAAAATAATAAAAAAATTTTTTTTAGATATAAAAATAAATAAAAGAAAATTAATTTAAATAAAATTTTGTTGTCATGAAAGTAAAAATTAATTAATAAAATAGAATAATATAGATAAGGAGAGTAAGATGAAGAAGAAATATTTAAAAATTTTTATTTTTTTATTAACTATTATTGCCATTTGTTGGTGTATATATTTCCATAATAAAAATGAAACAATTAATGTAAATAGTGGAAATTTGAGTTCAAAAAAAATAGAATGGGGAATTAAAAGAAGTGACAATAATACTCAACCAGATGTAGGAGATTTAAACAATAAAATGATGAAAGATAGTAATAGTATATATATGGGGAATAAAGATAAGAAAATAATATATTTGACTTTTGATAATGGGTATGAAGCAGGTTATACTGAGGATATTTTAAATACTTTAAAACAAAATGATGTTACAGCGACTTTTTTTGTGACAGAACATTATGTAAATACTGCTGGAGATTTGGTTCAAAAAATGATTGACAATCAGAATATTGTAGGTAACCATACCTCTAAACATAAAAGTATGCCAGAATTAGATGAGGAAACTTTAAAATCTGAGGTCAACAAATTGCATGAATTAGTTAAAGAAAAATTTAATTATGAAATGAAATATTTAAGGCCTCCTAAGGGAGAATATAGCGAAAAAAGTTTAGCTTTAACAAGTTCATTAGGATATCAAACAGTAATGTGGTCATTTGCATATGCTGATTGGGATGAGAAAAATCAACCAAGTCTTGAAAGCGCAAAGAAAAAAATTTATGATAATTTGCACAATGGAGAAGTAATGTTATTACATGCTACATCAAAAACTAATAGAGATATTTTAGATGAAGTAATAAAAGAAATAAAAAGTAGAGGTTATGAGATAAAAAGTATAAATGAGTTTGAAAAATAATAACTTTAAATAAGGAGTTTGTTTATGAAAGACAGAAGAAATAAAATAAACAAAATATTAGAAATCCCACAGGAAGTTTATAGTAATACACCTAAAATAATAATTACAGGTTTTGATGAAATGATTGTGGAAAATTTTAAGGGGATTTTAGAGTACGAAGAATATTTTGTTAGGATTAATACATATCTTGGCATAATAAATATAAATGGTTTCGATTTAAAATTAGAGAATATGTCAGATGATGATATTAAGGTTATAGGTAAGATAGAGAGTTTTGATATAGAAAGATTAGAATAGGAAGATGTGAATTGTTTATAAGGATTCTATTAGGTTATGTTATTGGATATTTGAGAATTGAGGTTACTGGGTATTATATAGAACGATTTATCAATTTATGTAATAGTAATCATATATTGACATGGAATGTAAAAAAAGGAAAAGAAGCGAATTTATTTTTAAATATTGAAGTTAAAAAATTAAGAGAAGTTATAAAAATTGCAAAAAAAGTTAAATGTAAAGTAAAAATAAAAAGAAAAAAAGGATTGCCGTTTATTATTAACAAATATAAGAAGAGGAAGTTTTTTGCTATTTCATTGTTAGTTATAATTATAGGTATAGTAATAAGCTCTAGTTTTATTTGGAATATAGAAATTGAAGTAGAAAATGAAGAAAAAGGTCCAGAAATAGATATTAATCAACTAAGTAAAGAGATGGAAGAAGCTGGATTAAAAACAGGTCAATTGAAATCTAAAATTGAAGTGAAAGATATTATTAATAAAGTAAGATTAAAGAGAGAAGATATTGCTTGGATGGGAATTGAAATGAAAGGAACAAATGCAATAGTAAGAATAGTAAAGGCGACAGAGAAGCCAAATATAATTGCAGATGATGAATATTCTAATATAGTTTCTGACAAAGAGGGGGTTATAACTAAAATAAATGCACAAAAAGGAACTGCTCAAGTTAAAATAGGCGATACTATCACTAATGGTACAATTTTAATTGGTGGTTGGATGGAAGGAAAATATACAGGAGTTAGATATGTTCATGCAGAAGGTGATATTGAGGCAAAAGTTTGGCATACTAAAAGTGAAGTTATTAATTATAAGACTACGGAACGAAAAGAAACAGGAAATGAAGAAAAAAAATATAGCATAAAATTTAATAATTTTGAAATAAATTTTAATAAAGGGGTTTCAAAATTCAAAATTTATGATACAATGGAGCTAGAAAAAAAATTCCAAATATTTTCGAATTTTTATTTACCAATTTCAATAAAAGAAAAAATAAATAAAGAAATGAAAGAAATAGAAAAAAATTATACTGTTGAAGAGGCAAAAAATATTGGAATAGAAAAATTACAAAAAGAGCTAGACGATGAAATAGAAGACAAGGAAAATATAGTAAATAAAAATATAAATGCTTATGAAAAAGAAAATTGTGTAGAAATTTTTGTTACATATGAAGTGCTTGAAAAGATAGGGACAAATGAAAAAATTTAGTATGGAAGGATGAGTTGAATGGAAGAAAGAAGTCTTAGGATAACTGGAGCAGACAAAAACTTTTTTAATAAAATAACAACGACTTTAACGAAAATATTAACTCCTACAAAAATAGGAATTAATAATATGCTTATTGCAATAAGAAGAAATTCTTTATTAAAAGCTTTTGAAATCTATCAAGAAGCCCTAAGTGAAATAGATTATGATAGTGAATCTGAGGAAGAAAAATATAAGACAGCTTATGAAAATTATCTAGAATCTTTGGATAAATATGTTATGGATTCTATATATAAAAAGGTAAAAAATAACACAGCATCTCAATTTGAGAAAAATGCTTTAGCTAAATATTACGAAGTAATATCATTGAAAGAAAATGAATTTACAGAATATAAATATAGAAAACAAAAATATTTAATAGATTTAGATTATGAAGGAGTTAAGCTAGCAGGAAAAGAGAAAGTTTTAAAGAAATTTGAAGAGTTTTATGCACATAGAATGGATATATTATATAAAGGAATATTAAAAAACTATTCTATAAAATTAGCAGATACAACTAATGTTTATGATTCAACAAAAGAATGGATTTATTTAAAAATTTTCTCTACACTAGAAGATTATACAGAAAACATACTTCCATTAAAAATGAAAATAGATGAAAAGATGAAAAAAATAGAAGAAGAATATGAAAATTTTGAAAATTATACAATTGGAAAATTAGATACAAGAGATAACATTGAAAAAAATATGATTTTAATAGGTATAAGTAGATTCTTATTTACACATAGTATACCATTGGTAGTGGCAGAACAATGTTATGAAAAATTATTAAGAGATGCAAGAGTTTTAGTACAAGATACAAAAATAGCTGCTAAAAGAGAAAAGGCTTATTCTACATTGATAAATGTAATAGAAGATTATAATGAAAAATTATTGTCAAAAAAAGTTTATTGGGAAAATCCTCAAGATAAAGATGAGTATAAAAAATTCTGGGATAAATATAAAGAGATTTCTGTATTAAAAGATGCTAATTTTGTTGAATATGTCAAACAAAAAGAAGTATTATTTATTAAAAATGATTTGAAAAAAGTATATGATGAACCAAAAACAGATTATACAAAGATAATAAAATACTACAAGAGAAAATTAATTGATTATGGAGAGATAAGAGTTATTAAGAATTCATATAAATCAGAAGGAAAATACATAAAAACAAAAAAGGTGGCAGCATAGAAAAATGTGCGAAATTGAATATTTAGATTTAGAATTAAAAAATGAAAAAAAACTTGAATATGAAGAAATAATAAAAAAGGTGTTGAAAGAGTGTTTTAAAGAAGAAGGATTAAGTAATACGAAACTATATATTGAAATAACTCTAACAACACCTAAACAGATAAGAAGGACAAACAGTCAATTTAGAAATATAGATAAAGAGACTGATGTTCTTTCATTTCCTATGTTTGAAAAAGAGGAGATTGAGAAAGGAATTAAAGAAAATAGATTCAATAAAGAAGATGCTCTTGGAAATATAGTTATATCAATTGAAAGAGTTAAAGAACAGGCTAAAGAATATGGTCATAGTTTTGAAAGAGAATTAAGTTATATGATAGTTCATGGATTTTATCATTTAATGGGATATGACCATATAGAAGAAAATGATAAAATGGAGATGAGAAAGAAAGAAGAAAAAATCTTAAATGTTTTAAAGATTACAAGAGAATAAGCGATATAGAGAAAGGAGGATATGTTAGTTTTACTAACATAAGCTTGTCTATGGGAGGAAAAGGTGTAAAATTTTTAATTGTCTTGTTGATAATATTAATTATTGTTGCAGGAGGGAGCTTGGCATATAAAATTTATCAAGATAAAAACAAACCTACTTCAATTAATGATGTAGCAGAAGAGCAGGTTCAAGGAGAAAAAGAAATAAAAATATTTAATGGCAAAGATAGACCTATCGCTGTTATGTTAGATAATCATAAAGATGCTTGGCCACAAGCTGGTTTAAATGATGCATATATGGTTTATGAAATAGTTGTAGAAGGTGGAGAAACAAGGCTAATGGCTTGCTTTAAAGGTGTGGATTTAGATAAGATAGGGTCAGTACGTAGTGCAAGACATTACTTTTTAGATTATGCAATGGAAAATGATGCGATATATGCTCATTTTGGATGGAGTCCTAAAGCAGAAAAAGATATTTCTAGATACACTATAAATAACATAAATGGAATAGAAGAAAGTACAGATGTATTTTGGAGAGTTAATGATAAAGCAGCGCCACATAATGCAGTAACTAGTACAAAAGCACTTTTAGCGTCTGCTAGATCAAAAGGATATAGAACAACTTCTACAGAAGAAAGTGTATTACATTATGTACCTGATGAGGTAAACTTAGAAGAAGGACAAGAAGCTTTATCTGTTACAATACCTCATTCAAATTCTCATACAGTAAAATATGAATATGATGAAACAACTAAAAGATATATTCGTTATGCAAGAGATGTAAAACAAATTGATTGGGAAACTGAAGAAAATATAACAACCAAGAATATAATTATAGTAAAATGTGATAATCATGATTTAAAAGATACAGAAAATAAAGGAAGACAAGATCTTGAAAATTACGGAAAAGATCCTTTTGAAGGATATTATATAACAAATGGAAAAGCTATTAAAATACAATGTATAAAAACAGCTAGAGATGAAAAAACAATATATAAAGATTTAGATGGACATGTGATAGACGTAAATGATGGAAATACATTTGTACAAATTTGTCCAACAGATGCTGAAATTGAAATTGAAGGTGCGGAAGAAGCAGAAGATGAAGTAGAAACCACGCCTACAGTTAAGGCAACAACAAAAACAAAAACTAATAATTAATATTATCAATCCTTATTTATAATAATAAGGGTTAGGAGGTAGAACGAAATGAATATATATGATACTGTAAATAAGTTAGCAAAAGAATTAAAAGAATCAGAGGAATATATTAATTATAAAACTGCAAAACAAGCAGTTTCTCTAAATCCTGATTTAAATATAAAGATAAAAGAGTTTGAAAAAAAGAGATATGAGTCACAAATGAAATTAATGCAAACAGGTCAAAGAGATGAAAAAGAATTTGAGCATATGCAAAAAATGTATGATAAATTAATAGAAAATCAAGAGGCTAAAATGTATTTTGAAGCTGAAGCAAGATTTAATTTATTAATGGCAGATATAAATAAAACTATAGGCGATAGTGTAAAAGATGTTATCTCTTGATTTTTTTAAAGAAATGTGATAAAATACATAAGTATTTTATTGAAATAAAAAACCGTGGGGAGGATTTACAATGGAAATAGCAAAAAATATATTAACAGTTGTATATTTTAT
>CANQPF010000009.1 GCA_947625665.1 uncultured Clostridia bacterium
ATATAATAAAAATGTTTTTTATAATTCTAGATTTATTTGAGATTTTAATCACCTACTTCTTATAAATTTTTGTTTAGACTTTTCTGGCTTTGTCTTCTTTAATTTTATATTAGCTAAAATTAAAAGTGTAATTGATAATACAAAAGTTATTCCTAAATTTAAATATGGATAAACTTCTGATTCTAAAAATGTAGATACAGAATAATTTTTTGCAATCATAGCAATACCGAAAAATAAAATTCCTAAGGGAGCAACTATAGGAGTTGAATCATTTAAATTTGCTAATTTTTTTGAAACTTCTAAACAAAATGTCATAGATATACTTATATAGCATGCAAAAATAATCATCCATATTAATAAAAAGATTGATTCTAATCTTTGAAAGAATGATCCAAATTCTATATTTCTAGCTGCACTAAATAAAGGCATAATCTCATCTATATTAACAAAGTATGCAAACATAAATAAAATGATTGAAACTGTCATTAAAATATAAATAGCAGAAAGAGTAATTGAATATAGAGAAATTTTTTTGAATTTTTCAGGTTCTTTTAATAAAGGAGGAAGAAAATATAAAAATGCAATACCTCCGAAAACATAAATGTTTTTAATACCAAATATAAAAGTGTTAGTAAATCCATCACCTAGTAAGGGATACATTCTGGCGGTAGAAAAATTTTTTAAGTTGCTAACAAATAGAAAAAACATACTTATTAAAACCAAAGGAATAATAATGAAATTTGTTTTTACATTGGCTTTATATTCCAAACTACAAATAAAAATAATACTTGCTATAAACATAGCAATTATATATTCTACTTTTGTATTAGGAAAATATACAATTTTTAAACTTTCACAAAAATTTCTAAGTAATATGCTAGTTGTAAATGAAAAATAAGCTATAAAAATAATTCCTAGAATATTTTTGAAAATTTTGCCGCCCTAAAAATTCTGATATATCTAAAATATCTTTTCCTGGAAAGGATTTAAATAATCTATAAATAAGATATGAGATACTTATTGCAAGAATAGATATAAAAATAACATTTAAAATAGCGGCTGACTTTTGTGAAGTTATTAAATTTTTGGGAATGGAAAGTAAAGAGTGAGCTACTGCTACTGTCAAAACAAGAGCAATAGCTTCTCTTGTATTAAGCTTTGTTTCATTCATTAATAGATACCTCCTATTCTTTAATATTCCATTTCATACTAATGTTAGATTGAGCTTGTTCTTTTTTAGGGGCGAGAAAAGTTGCTCTATATTCACGTTTCCATATTGGCAAAAGTAAATAAGAATTTCCTTTTGAGTTTGTATATGGAGAAAATGGTGTAGTGAAGAAAACGCCAAAAGAACGTAGCTCACATAGAAGTGAAATGTAAATGAATAATCCTAAACTAATACCTAAAAAGCCTGCAATATATCCAAGTAAAATAAATGCAAATCGATAATATCGTAGATGAAAACCAAAGGAAAAATCAGGTATTGAAAAAGATGAAATACCAGTTATAGCTACAATTATAATAAGTATAGGACTTACAATACCTGCGCTAACTGCTGCTTGTCCTAAAACTAGAGCACCAACTATTCCTATAGTTGGACCAATAGGAGAGGGAACTCTAAGTCCTGCTTCACGTATTAGTTCAAAAGAGATTTCCATTACTAATATTTCGAAGATAACTGGAAATGGAACACCTTCTCTAGAATTTAATATAGAGTACAGCAACTCAGTAGGCAGTATTTCTTGATGATAACTTGTAACAGCTACATAAACTCCCGGCAATAGTAAGGTTAAAATCATAGCTATAAATCGTAATAATCGTAAAAAGTTTCCAAATCTGTAATTTAGGTTTGTATCTTCAGGAGATGACATAAAGTCAATTAAAGTTGCAGGCATTATTAATGAATAAGGAGAACCATTAACAAGAACTACAACTCGACCTTGAAGTAAATATTTTGTCGCTTTATCAGGTCTTTCAGTTGACAAAACTTCAGGAATACCCAATGCATTAGAATCTGTAATTAATTGTTCTAGTTCACCTGAGGAAAGAAGTGCATCTACATCTAAATTGTTTAGGCGATATTTTACTTCTGAAACTAAATCTCCATTAGTTACATTTTGAATATAGCATACAGCACATTTTGTTCTAGAAATACTTCCTATATCTAATGATTCAATTATTAAATTTTCATTATTTACAATTCTTCTTAATAAAGAAGTGTTTGTTCTTATATTTTCAACAAAAGCTTCTTGAGGACCTTTTATTACGATTTCATTGTTTGGAGAATCAATGCTTCTTTGTTTGAATCCCTTTACTTCTATATCAAAACATATATCTAAAGTGTCTACAAATAATGCACAATTTCCAGAATTAACACCAGAAAAAGCATCTTTAAAAGTATTAACTTTTTCAACACTATTTTGAGGCATTAAGCAGCTAATTAAATATTCATCTATATTAAATTTTTTAAATTTTCTAACAGTTATATTGTTAGAAACTGCCTCTGAAACAACTTTATTTTGACTGCCATCATATAAATTATTTTTATTTCTTAACATCAAAGGTTGTAATATAAAGTCATTCATAATTTTGGAGTCAATCATTCCATCAATATAAAGTAAGAAAGCGGAGTATTGTTTTCCTCGTATATTCATTGTGAAATCACGAATAATAATATCACTATTTATTAAAGTATTATATTTCATTTTTACGTATTCTAAATTTACACTCAAAGTAGGAAAAATATTTTCAACTTCTTCATATTTTTCATCAGTTTTTGAATTGTTTGTGGATAAGTTGGTTGGTTGATTATACATTTCATTTTGTGAGTTAGGTAATGAAAATACATTATCATTTTTTGGCACATATTTAAATAATGATGTTAAAGTATTTACAAAATTTGAATTGCTTTTATTATTATCCATAAAATCCTCCCAATAAAACTAATTTTTTCTATTTATGTTAGTATTGGTAAAAATAAAAAAAATATACTAGATTTTTAGCTTTTAAAATGATATAATATAATATATGAAGGAGTACGTATGAAAAATATTTTATTCAAAATAGGAGTTTTTTTTCTGTTGGTAGGGTCGGTTGTTGTTTTTGTGTTTTTTGCAAAAATAATTTGGGATCAATGTAAGATTTTAACAGAAGAAACAGAAACTCCTGAAGTAAAAGAATTTGTATCAGAAATAAACACATCTTCGGAAAGTGTTTCAAATACGGTAGAAAATATACAAATACCACAAGTAATAGAAGGAAATTCAAGTGAAATATTAGGTCAAGATGCTAATGTGAATTATGATAATGTAAGTGTTGGGGGATATCTTTTTCAACAGCTAGAAAGTGGCGGAGCAGAGCAATATATTTATAAAGCATTTGAAAAAAATAAAGAAGAAATGAAAACCGGAAAAGCTATAGTTAATCTTGGAAATAGATTTAGCTCATTACTGAACGAAAGTAATGGAGATACAACTCTATTGAAGCAATATTATCAAACAGCTGTAGAAGCATATTTCTATGATAATCCTGAGGTGTTTTATTTAGAACCTAACAATATGTATTTATCAGTTGTAACGAAGAAATATTCAGATGGTTCAACAAACTATGATGTTTATGTTAGTGCTAATGGAGGAAGTTATTTAACAGAAGATTTTATTTCAGAAGAACAAGTTAATAATGCAATAAAACAGGTTGAGACTCTTAAAAATCGAATGCTTCAGTTAAAAACTAATAATACATATGAAAATATAGAAAATGTTCATGATTATTTAGTGAATTCTGTAAATTACGATGAATCTTTGTCAGCACCTAATATATATAATCTTTATGGTGCATTAATAAATAAATTATGTGTGTGTGAAGGATATGCAAAAGCATTTAAATATGTAATGGATGCTATGAATATTCCATGTGTCATAGTGGTAGGAACAGGAACAAATGCTAGAGGAGAAACCGAAAGACATGCATGGAATTATGTTCAAAATAATGGAAAATGGTATCCAATAGATGTAACATGGGATGATCCAATTGTTAGAGGTGGAGGAGAGGTACCTGAACAAGAAAAAAGAAAATATTTTATGTGTAGTGCAGAACAATTTAATAGAACTCATACAGCTCATAATCAATTTTCAGATGGTGGAAAAGAATTTCAGTATCCTGAAATATAAAAAAGACTTAATTTCTAATTTTTAGAAATTAAATCTTTTTTTATTGTCGCAGACAACAAGGTTCTTCTTATTATAAAATTATGCAAATAAGTCCACCACTACCTTCATTTACTATTCTTTCTAGAGTTTCTTGGAGTTTCATTTGGGCATCTTCAGGCATTTTCGAAAGTTTTGTTTGTAAACCTTCGTTTACAAGTGAGTGTAAGCTTTTTCCGAAAATATTTGATTCCCAAATCTTTTTAGGGTCTGATTCAAATTCAGAAAGCAAGTAATTAACAAGTTCTTCAGATTGTTTTTCAGAGCCAACGATTGGTGATACTTCAGTTTCAATATTAGCTTTAATTAAGTGTAAACTTGGTGCGGTAGCTTTTAATTTAACTCCAAATCGTGAACCTTGTTTAACAATTTCGGGTTCATCTAAAATGAGTTCATCAATTGAAGGAGTAACTATACCATAACCTTTTCTATTAACGTCTTCAAGAGCTAAAGCAACTTTATCATATTCTTTTTTTGTTTTAGATAATGTGGATATGATACCAAACAAATCACATTCATCTTTGATTTCTATGTTGGCAATTTCTGATAAAGTTTTGTAAAATAGGTCTTCTTTTAATTCTACTGAAACAGTGACATTTCCACTCCCCAGTTCAATATTAGTTATCGAAGTTTTATTTATAATTTCAGTATCTTGAATAGTATCGATACTATCGGGAATTTCTTTCAAAACAGATATATTAGAAAAACAGTCAGAAATTTCTGTAAACAATTCTTGTTTTAAAGGGTGCTCAATGTCAAGACCATCAATCCATTTTGGAAAGTTAATTCCAATTTGTTCAACTGGGAACTCATATAATATTTTAGAAAATATATCGTTAATAGTTTCTAGGGTTAGATTTTCACAATTTGTAGCTATTACACTTGAATTGTATTTTATGCTTAGGTTATGAGCTAGTTCTTGAGTATAGTCTGAATTAGGTGTACTAGAATTTAGAAGAATTACAAATGGTTTATTTAGATTTTTTAATTCTGTAACAACTCGTTCTTCTGCTTGGATGTAGTCATCTCTTGGAATTTCAGAAAAACTACCATCTGTGGTGACTAGAATACCAATTGTTGAATGCTCTTGAATAACTTTTTTTGTTCCTATTTCAGCTGCTTTTTCAAAAGGAATTTCATCATCAAACCAAGGTGTCTTTATCATTCTAGGGACATCATCTTCCATATATCCAATTGCATTATTAACTAAATAACCTACACAGTCAACTAATCTAGTTTTAAATTTTAAATTATTTTCTAATGAAATTTCGACTGCTTCATTTGGAACAAATTTTGGTTCAGCAGTCATTATAGTTTTTCCACCTGCACTTTGTGGTAGTTCATCTTTTGCTCTTTCTTTTTTATACTCATTGTCAATATTAGGGATAACTAGAAGATCCATAAAATTTTTAATAAAAGTAGATTTTCCAGTTCTTACAGGGCCCACAACACCAACATAAATATCACCGTTTGTTCTTTTTGATATATCTTGATATAGATTTATATTTTCCATCTATATACCTCCTTCAATATGTTTGTACTGTAACTTTATTTAATTTATATTGAACAAGACTTGAGAATATGACAAAATTATGATAAGATGACAATATCATACAAAAATACATATAATAGTAGTATTAATAAACTAATAAGGAAGGAAGGACTGAAAGTGGGAGAAAATAGAGATGTTGAAACATTATTGAAAAAATATAATCAAGAACATATAATTCAGTTTATAAATAAGTTAGATAATGGTAAAAAAGTAGATTTAATAAATCAAATACAAAATATAGATTTTAATCAACTTACTGAATTATATGAAAATACGAAAAGAAAAGTAGAAATAAAAGAAAATAAAATAGAATCAATCCAATATTTAGATAAGTCTAAGCTAACTTATGAAGAAAAAGAGCAATTTGATAAAATAGGTGAACGAGTAATAAAAAATGGTCAATATGCAGTAGTTACGATGGCAGGAGGTCAAGGTACTAGACTTGGACATGACGGACCAAAAGGAACGTTTAAGTTAGACGTTTATGGAAAAGGAAAATATATATTTGAAATATTAACAGAAAATTTGAAAGAAGCAAATAAAAAATATGGAGTAATAATTCCATGGTACATAATGACTAGTAAAGAAAATCATGAAGCAACAAAGAGTTTTCTAGAAAAAAATAATTATTTTGGATATAATAAAAATAATGTAATACTATTTAAACAAGGAGAATTACCACTACTTGATTTAAATGGTAAATTGTTGGTGGGAAAAGATTATAGAGTAAAAGAAGCTTCTGATGGAAATGGAGGAGTATTTTCTTCTTTACGTTCAACAGGAATGATTGCTGATATGAAAGAAAGAGGAATAAAATGGATTTTTATTGGAGGTGTAGATAATGTCCTTGCAAAATTAGCGGATACTATTTTACTTGGAATGACTATAGATAAGGATTTACAAATAGGATCTAAATCTGTAGTAAAAGCAAATCCTCATGAGAGAGTTGGGGTTTTTTGTAAAATGAATAAACATCCAAAAGTAATAGAATATACTGAATTACCAAAGAAGATGGCTGAAGAGGTTGACTCTAATGGAGAATTAAGGTATGGAGAATCAAATATAGCTTGTCATTTATTCAGTATAGATGCTATTGATAAAATTAGTAAAGAAGTATTAATTTATCATACAGCAGTAAAGAAAAATTCATATATAAATGAAGAAGGAAAAGAAATAATTCCTGATGAACCAAATGCATATAAATTTGAGGCTTTTATTTTTGATGCGTTTGATTTGTTTGATAATATGGCAGTATTAAGAGTAAAAAGAGAAGACGAATTTGCTCCTGTTAAAAATAAAGAGGGAGTAGATAGTCCAAAAACGGCGAAAGAGTTATATGAAAAATTCTGGAATAGACAAAAAAGCTAAAGGAGGGAAAATTAGTGGAAACGGATTATAATTATTATTTTAAAAACTATGAAGATAATGAAATATTTAAAAAATTATTGACTAATGTAAAAAATGTGTGGGAAATAAGAGATAATGCAAAGAAATATGTTAAAGAAGAAATTGAAGGAAAAGGAATACAAAAAAATAAAGGTGAAGTATTAGGTGATGTTAACTTAATCGGAAATTATTATATAGGTGAAGGAACAAAAATATATCCAAGAGTTACAATAGAGGGTCCAGTATATATTGGAAAAAATGTTGAAATAAAACCAGGAGCTTATATCAGACCAGGTACAGTTATATCAGATAATTGCTCAATAGGTTTTAATTCTGAAGTAAAAGCAGCAGTATTACAAAAAGGAGCTAAGATTGCAAGTTTAGCTTTTGTAGGAGATAGTATTTTAGGTAAAAGTGCGAGAATAGGTTCAGGAGTTATTACATCTAATAGAAGATTTGATCAAGGAGAAATACAAGATACTGGTTCAGATTTTTTTGGATTAGTTCTAGGAGATAATTCAAGGATGGGGGCTAATTCAACTTCTTTTCCAGGAACATTTGTAGGAGCTTATACATGGGTATTCCCATTAACTCAAATTCATGGGTTTATTCCAGAGTTAAAGAAAGTATCTAATAAACCAGAATTATATATGACAGAAAATCAAAAAAGAGAATTAAAAGCATAGCAAAAAGAGAAGTTCATAATTAATTTTGAACTTCTCTTTTTTTGGTTAATTGTTACATTTGTTGATTTCCAGGTATGAAGTAATCTACAATTCCATATATAACGGCACCTATAATTGCTGCCATCCAAGATATTGTATAACCAGCTACAAAAAATTGAGTTACATATAGTATAATTGCAGCTAGAGCAAAACCAACAAATCCTTTTCCAAATGGACTAGCTTGAATTCCTGTAAATTTTACAATTAAATAATCCATAATTGTTAATACAACTGCTGCAATCATTAGAGACCAAATATTATTAATTGAAAATCCAGGAGTGAAGAAAGCAGTTATTGCTAGAACAATAGCTGCAGCCACTAGTCTACCAATTATTTGCCATACAGTAGATGTACTGCTATTACTAGTACTTTGACTATCTGACATTATTCCAACCTCCTTAATAATTTCTAGTTAAATTTTCATTAATGTATTAATATGTTTGAATTTGATTCATAACAATCATATTAATGAATTTTCAAAGGTTATAAAAATAGTATTAACAAATAAAAAAAAATTATTCAAAATTATCTGCATAAAAAATATAAAAAAAGTAAAAAATAGAAAAAAATAAAAAAATGGAGAGAGAAATATGCTTATTACTTTTTTTAGGGCTGTATTATTATATATAGTTGTTTTAATAGTTATGAGAATAATGGGGAAAAGAGAAATAGGTCAATTGCAACCATTTGAATTAGCAATATCTATAATGATAGCTGATTTAGCTTCAACACCAATGACTGAAACTGGAATACCAATTACAAATGGAATTATACCAATTTTAGGCTTATTAGTTATGCATTTAATAATTTCAGTTTTAAATTTAAAAAGTACAAAAGTAAGAGAAATAATTTGTGGTAAGCCAAGAGTTTTAATAAATAAAGGGAAAATAGATGAAAACGCATTGAGAAAAGAAAGATTTACTGTAAATGAATTAGAAGAACGTTTAAGAGGTAAAGATATATATAACTTGGGAGATGTAGAATATGCAGTTTTAGAAACTAGTGGTGAAGTTAGTGTTATACAAAAACCTGAGAAAAGAATGACCACACCAGAAGATTTTAATATAACGCCAGATTATGAAGGGATTCCATATGATTTGGTGGTTGATGGAAAGATAATGTTTAAGAATCTTGAAAAACTTGGAAAAAATTATACATGGTTAGAAAAAGAAATTAAAAAGTTTGGATTTAAACCAGAAGAAGCTTTAGTTGCAACTATAGATGGAAAGGGTCAATTTTTTTGTCAAAAAAAGAGTAATAAATAAGTTTTGGAGGATGAAATGGCTAAAGAATTTATTATATGTGTAATTGTTGTTTTTTTTATTATTATAGGAGATATTACAACGCATACTTATGCAGAAAATTCAATTGAAAATTTAATAACGCAACTTGGAGAATTAAGACAAATTATACAAGAAGACAAAGATAAAGATAATGCAACGCAAAAGATAGACGAAATAAGTGAATTTTTTAATTCAAAATATACTAATTTAGCTTATTTTATAGAACATAGTGAACTAGAAAAAGGTCAAACAGGATTATCAGAGGTTAAGTCTAATTTAGAAGTAGGTGAAAATTCACAAGCAATTGTTCAGTTAGATAAATCTATAACTATCTTAAACAATATTAATGACAAATTGTCATTAAAGTGGGAAAATATTTTGTAAATAATTGCTTAAATATAACATTTATGGTAAAATACTAAATATTGAATTAAGAAAGAAGGGGTATTATGGATAAGTTTAAAAAAGAAATAGCTGTAAAGATTGCACAAGTGATAAAACTAAGACCAGAAGAAATGGAAAGCTATATCGAAAGACCTAAAGATATTTCAAATGGAGATTATTCATTCCCTTGCTTTAGACTTGCTAAAGAATTAAAAAAGGCTCCACCAATAATAGCTCAAGAGATTGTTGAAAAATTAAAAGATGAGAAGATAGAATGTGTAGAAAGAATTGAAATTATTGGTGGATACATAAATTTCTTTGTAAATAAAGAAGAATTAGCTAGAGAAGTTTTGACTAATTTTTATAAAAAAGATTTAAATGGAAAAGGATATGGAAGTTCAGATATAGGTAAAGGAAAAAATATAGTTATAGATTATTCAGCACCTAATATTGCAAAACCATTTCATATAGGACATTTGCGTTCAACAGTTATAGGAGCAGCTTTATATAATGTATACAATTATTTAGGATATAATACAACAGGAATAAATCATATTGGAGATTATGGAACGCAATTTGGTAAATTAATTGAAGGTTATAAATTATGGGGAAATGAATATAAAATAGATGAAGACCCTATAGGAGAATTAATGAAAATTTACATTAGAATAAATAATCTATGTAAAGAGGATGAAAAAGTATTAAATAATTGTAGAGATAACTTTAAAAAGCTAGAAGATGGAGAAAAATATTGTGTAGAAATATGGGAAAAATTTAAAAATGTAAGTCTTAAAGAATTTCAAAAAGTGTATAATTTATTAGGAAGCAAATTTGACTCATGGAATGGAGAGGCTTTTTATGGCGATAAAATGCAAGAGGTAATAGATATATTAGAAGAAAAAGGAGAGTTAAAAAGTTCTCAAGGAGCTAAAATAGTAGATTTAGAAGATGAGGGAATAAATACACCTTGTATAATAGTGAAGTCAAATGGCTCTACTACTTATGCTACTAGAGATTTGGCTGCAATATTATATCGTATGAGAACTTATGATTTTGATAAAGCTCTATATGTAACATCTTATGAACAAGTTTTACATTTCAAACAAGTATTTGCTACAGCCAAAAAATTAGGATTGAAAGAAAAGTATATAAAAGGATTACAACATGTATCTTTTGGAATGGTTTTATTACCAACAGGTAAGATGTCAACAAGAGAAGGGACTATAGTAAAATTAGAAGATTTATTAAATGAAGCGATAGAAAGAGCTAAAAAAATAATTACACAAAAAAATCCAAATTTAGAAAATAAAGAAGAAATAGCTAAAAAAGTAGGTGTAGGAGCTGTAATATTTAACGATTTATCAGCAGGAAGAGTTAAGGATGAAGTTTTTGATTGGGATGTTATTTTAAATTTTCAAGGGGAAACAGGACCTTATGTACAATATACTTATGTACGTACTCAAAGTGTTATAAATAAATTAGGTAAATTACCGCAAATTACAGATGTAAATTTTGAAAAATTAGAAGATAGATATTCACAAGAAATTTTAAAAATATTATACAATTTTGGTGAAATTCTAGAGCAAGTTACAGTTAAAGAAGAACCATCTATTTTATCAAGATATTTAATTGATTTGGCAAAAGCATATAGCAGCTTTTATAATGAAAATAAAATAATAGGAGAAACAGAAGAAATTCAAAATGCAAGAGCCTATATTACATATACAACAGGCAAAGTTTTAAAAATAGGAGCAGAGTTATTAGGAATGCAAATGCCAGATAAAATGTAAAAAAAAGAAAGGTAATATAAGTGAGGAAATTAATAGTTAGAATAATAACAATAATAATTGTCGGAATGATTTTTGGGATGATATTTAGTTTTTCAAGTCAAAATGGAACTCAATCTAAAAGTCTAAGTAGACAAGTTGCAAGAGTATTAATTGAATTGCAACCGAAATATAAAAATATAACAGAAAAAGAAAAACAAAAATTGGTAGAATCGTATCAACCATTAGTTAGAAAGGGAGCTCATTTTAGTATATATACAGTATTAGGATTATCGCTTACGACTTTTATGTGTACATATAAAGTAAAAGATAAAAAACGTATGTTAATATCATTATGTATAGGAATAATTTATGCTATATCTGATGAAATTCATCAAATATTCGTGCCAGAAAGAACAGCATTAGTAATAGATGTATTTATAGACACAGCTGGAGTTATATTAGGAATTTTAATAATAATAGGAATAAAAAATTTAATAAAGAACAAAATATTGAAACAAAAATGTAACGAAAATGAAACATAATTGTAAAACCAAAATTGTTGTAGCAATGTGGAAAGTATGGTAGAATAATAATATATTATGTAGAAAGAAGTGAAAACAGATGAAAAAAATGTTGCCAATACTTATTGTTATGACATTTTTAGTAGTAATTTTTTTAGGAACAATACAGGTTCAGGCAGAAACAACAAATGATGCAAATGTTGAAATAACTTTAGAGGGACCAACAGATATAACGCAAGGAACTAGAATGCTTTCATTAACATTGAGACTTGGAAATGTAGTAGGTGTTGAAGAGGGGAATGTTATGGCTTTTGATACTACGTTAGAGTATAGTTCGGCTTTATTTACTTCTGTTAGTGTAATAGAACAAAATGGTTGGGATGTAACATATGAAGATTCTACTAAAAAGTTAGTTGGAATAATTGATAAAGGTGTTACTAATACAGATATAGCACAAATAGTATTTACTTTAAAAGATGAAATAACGCCAGGAGCTGAAGGAACTATTAAGTTAAATAACTTTACGATATCTGATGATGAACATTTAAGTAAAACAATAGAAGAAATAAAAAAAGATATAAAAATAGTACAAGATTTAGAAAATCCAAATTTAGATCAACAAAATCAAGCACCAAATGAAACTGAAAATAATAATAGTAGCGAAAATAATAATATTAATACTGAAAATGTAGAAAACAATAAACCAATAGAACAAGAAAAACAGACTGAAGTTGTTGCAACAGGAAATTCAAATCCTGCCAAAGGATTAGAAGTAGAAGAAACAGCAACTTTACCAAAAGCAGGATTACAAAATTTAATAATTATAGCTATAGTTGTAATAAGTTTAATGGGAATAGGTTCATATGTAAGGCAAAAGAGCATTAAACTTAAATAAAATGTTATCAAAGTTAAAAAAATAAATTAAAACTATTGCATAAAAATAAATTAAATGTTATAATGCAAGTAGTTTACAAAAGGAGGAATAAAAATGAAGAGAGTTTTAACAGTAATGTTAGTATTTGTTATGCTAATGACAGTAGCAATGACAGCTGTTAATGCAGCAACATCAAGTACATTAGCTGACCAATTATATGCAATTGGAAGTAAATATGGAATGCCAGCTAGTCAAAAAGTTTCAATGGAAAGATATTTAGCTGATCATCCATTAACAGAAGCTGAATGTAATGAAATTTTAGGACTTGCTAATCAAGCTGATAAAATAATGCAAGAAAACGGAACAACTGATTATAAGAGTTTACCAGCCGATGTAAAAGCTAAGTTAAAGAGTTTAGCTAACCAAGCAGCAAGTATTGCTGGTGTTACATTAAACTTTACAGCAGATGGAATCAAAGTATTTGATAAAGATGGAAAATTATTAGATAATTATTCATCAAACAATGGTACTTCTGGTGGAAACAAGCTTGCTTATACAGGAAATAACACAAATATAGCTTTAGTTGTTTCTTCAATAGCAGTAATTGCCCTAGCTGCAACAGGTGTAACAGTTGCAACAAAAAAGAGATTAACAGCTAATGGATAATAAGATTATAAAGACACTGAAAGCAACTATTATAAACGTAATAGTTGCTTTCTTTATTACTGGAATTATTATTGGGGCAATAAATCTATTGGCAGGAGACCAAATAGAAGAGAATATTTCTATAATAAATAAAGTGTCAATTGGAGTTGAAAACAAAGGAGAAAAGGAAGTAGAAGAAATACAACTAGTAGATGACGATACAGGAACAAAATTAAAAAATTATCCTGAATATGGAACTAGCTATGCGAATATTGAAATCCCAAAAATAGATGTAAATTTACCTGTGTATTTTGGAGATACTTTAGATGTTTTGAAAAAAGGAGTAGGACATTCTAGTGGTAGCTATTTCCCAGGAGAAGGTGGATCTATAATTTATATGGGACACAATTCCAAAAATGTATTTAGAAGATTTTCTGAACTTCAAAAAGGAAATGAAATTATTGTAAAAACATCTTATGGAGAATACAAATATAAAATTTATGATATGCAAATTATAAAAGAAACAGAAGTTGATAAAGTACCTGTTCAACATGAAAAAGAGATCTTAATGGTATACACATGTTATCCATTTAATAATATAGGATATACAACGCAAAGATATGTAGTATATGCAGAATTAGAAGAATAAAAGAAGGAGGGATATATATGAAAGGTTGTTCTTTAATAATAAGATATTTATTAATTTTTATCTTGATGGTTTCTATCGTAGCATTTGCTTTCATTAATATTTCTTCTTCTACGATATTAAGCAAAGATTATGTTTTATCAAAATTGCAAGAGACAAACTATTACGAGGGTATTTATAAAGAAATATTGTCTAATTTTGAGAATTATGTTGGACAATCAGGATTAGATGAAAGTGTAATGTCAGACATATTGACACAAGAAAAGGTTAAAGATGATGTAAATGTTATGATAGATAATATTTATGAAGGTGCGGATAAAGAAATAGATGTAACAGAAATCAGAGATAGATTAAATGAAAATATAAAAGAAAAAATGGAAGAAGAAGGAGTAAAAGCAGCTGATGATACTGCAATCGAAACATATATAAATAGAATATGTGATGAGTATACTAAAACGATGACTCATACAGAATATGAACAAAATATTAATAATGTATTTATGAAAATTTTAAAGTTTAGTCAAATTGGAAGAAAAGCTTTATTAATTACTATGTTAGTATGTATAATATTTATATTTGTTATATGCTATAAACGTTTATTTAAAGGAATTTCAAGTATTGGAATTTCACTTTTATCATCTGGAATTTTTTACATATTTATAAATATATATATTAATACTAAAATAAAAATAGATGCAATAACAGTTTTAAATAGTTCAATTTCAAACACTTTGCGAACTATAATGAATAATATAATGTCTAATGTTGCAAACTATGGTTATATACTATTCGCAATAGGAATTGTATTGATTATATTTGGAAATTTAATTGATAGCATAAAGTATAAAAAAGAAGAAGAGGATTAAATATTACTTAAGAGAATTAAAAGGAGAAAATAATGGAGGAGTTAGATTTAAAAGAATTATTTAGTATTTTTTGGAAGAGTAAGGCTCAAATAGCACTAATAATAGCTATATTTATTATGATTGGTGTAATTTATACGACTAGTTTTGTAACACCTGTATATACAGCATCAACCACACTAGTTTTAGCTAAGGCAGATGAAGGTAATGAAGCGTCTACTTCAGAACAATCATCAGAATCTATAACAACAACGGATGTTACCTTAAACTCAAAACTAGTTTCAACATATAGTGAGTTAGTAAAAAGTAAAAATGTATTAAGACAAGTTATATCTAACTTGGGAATTGACGTTCAGGAAGAAGATTTAAGAAAAAATGTTTCAGTAAGTTCAGTTAAGGATACAGAGCTTATTGAAATTAAAGTTACTAATATTACACCAACTAATTCGATGAAGATAGCAAATGAAATTGCAAAAGTATTTACAGAGAAGGTAGGAGAAATTTATAATATTAATAATGTGCATGTTGTAGATGTAGCAGAGACACCAGGAGTTCCATCTAATATAAATCATGCTAAAGATATATTAATATTTGCTGCTATAGGAGTAGTAATTGCAGTATTATATGTTTTAATTGCAAATATGCTAGATACTACAATAAAATCAGCTGAAGAAATTGAAAAAACATATAATTTACCAGTTTTAGTTTCAATTCCTGTGTATAATGTGGATGTTGAAAAGAAAAGATAAAAGCTATGTAAGATTAGCGAATATGAAAGGAAAGGTAATAAAATATGAAAAAAGAATTAATTGCACATAAAGATCCCAAATCTCCTATATCAGAAGTATTTAGAACATTAAGAACTAACATTCAATTTATGAATACAAGTAAAAAAATGAAGACTTTATTAGTTACATCTACTTCACCAGGTGAAGGAAAAAGTTGGGTTTCTTCAAATTTAGCTGTAACTTTTGCACAAGCTGGTAAAAGAGTTATTTTAGTAGATGCTGATATGAGAAAAGGGAGACAATATACTATTTTTGGCGTTTTACCAAAACCAGGACTTTCTAACTATTTATCTGGAATTAACGAATATGATAATCAGGAAGATCCAAAAGATATAGAAGAATATATTCAAAAAACTGAAGTTGCAAATCTATGCTTAATGTCAGCAGGAAATATTCCACCAAATCCAGCAGAGCTTTTAATGTCAGCTAGAATGATAAAATTAATTGAAGAATTAAAAGAATTATCAGATATAATTATAATAGATGGAACACCTTGTGACCTTGTTACAGACTCAGTTATCCTTTCTAGAATTGTAGATTCTACAGTTATAGTGACAGCACATGAATCAACTAAAAGAGATGCTATGGAAAGAGTTGTTACAAGTATACAAAGAGGTGGAGGAAAAATCGCAGGTGTTATAATTAATAAAATACCAATTTCAACTAAAAAATATGAGCAATCATATTATTATGGATCTACTAATGGTAGAAATGCTGGTAGGAAAAAAAATACTGGAAGAGGAACTTATAGTATAAATCATCCTACTAACTCTAAATTTTCTAGAGCAAGTAGTTTGAATAATACAAAAAATATAAAAAAAATTGACAATATGGAAGATACAATAGTAAAGATGTATGAACAAAGAAATAATCAAGAGTGTGAAAGAAATAAGGAAGATAAACCAAAATTTTCTACTAAAAAAGTTCAAACATCTTATGAAAAATCAAACAATATTTTAAAAGAAATAAATGATTACATTGATAAAGAAAAGAAAAAATTAGGTGATTTTTAATTAGTTTTAATGAAAGGAAATATTGAATATGATTGATTTCCATTCACATATATTGCCTAATATTGATGATGGGGCAAGAAATGTAGAAGAAACATTTAAATTACTAGAAGAAGCTGAAGAAGTAGGATTTGAAACTATAATCTCTACTTCTCATTATATAGAAGGATATTATGAATCAGAAGTAGCTGAAAGAGCAACATGGGTAAATGCAATAAATGAAAAATTAGAGGAAAAAAATAAAAAAATAAGATTACATTTAGGTAATGAGGTTTATTTAAGTAGTCATATAATATCTTTATTGGAAGACGGAAAAATAACAACGATTGATAATACTAACTATATTTTATTTGAAATGCCAATGAATACAAAGCCAATGAACTTATATGATGTGGTATATGATATGTTACAAAATAGATTAAGACCAATTTTAGCACATCCAGAAAGATATAGTTTTGTACAGAAAGAACCTGAAATTATAAATGACTTAATTGAAAAAGGAGTTTTAATGCAATGTAACTATGGAAGTGTAATTGGGCAGTACCAAAGTAAAGCACAAGTAATTGCAACGAAGTTATTACAAAATAATATGGTGCACTTTTTAGGAACTGATGTACATAGGGTTGGAACTGTTTATCCTAAAATACCAAAAATATTAAGTGAGATAAAAAATATTGTCGGCGGAGAAAAGTTAAACGAATTAACAACTATTAATCCACAGTTGGTTTTAGAAAATAAAAGCATAGATATAGACACTCCAAAAAAAATTGAGTTAACTATTAAAGATAAGTTGAAAATGAATTTAAAAAAATAAGAGGCAAGTATGCTTCTTTATTTTTTTGTCTATAATATTAAAAATATGTAAGGAGTGATATAATGAAGTCATATTGGCAGATGTCAGCACAAAAAGAAATAAAAGAAAAGAAATTAAAAGTTTTGGAAAAAGATATAGAGACAGATGTATGTATAATTGGAGGAGGGTTATCGGGAATATCTACAGCATACTATTTGAAGAAAGCAGACAAAGATATTAAAATTGTCGTTCTAGAAAAAGATAACGTATGTTCACATACGAGTGGACATACAACAGGTAAAGTAACAAGTCAGCACGGACTATTTTATAATTATCTTATACAATCACAAGGTGAAGAATATGCTAAAAAATATTTAGAAGCAAATGAAAAAGCTATAGATAATATAGAACTAAATTCAAAAATAGAGAATATAGATTGTGATTTTAAAAGAGAAAGTTGTTTTGTATTTACTAGAACGGAAACGGATATTGAAAAAATTCAAAAAGAATTTCAATCTGTAAAAAAATTAGGAAAAGAAGTTAATTTAAAAAAGGAAATAAAACTTCCAATTAGTGACATGAAATGTGCAATTGAATTTAAAAATCAAGCAAAATTCCATCCTATAAAATATGCATTAGGGTTATGTAATAGCATTATAAAGGAAGGAGGAGAAATTTTTGAAAATTCAAAAGTTATTGATATTATAAAGGAAAACAATAGTTATATAGTATGTACTGAAAAGAATAAAGTAAAAGCTAAATATGTTGTAATGGCAACTAGATATCCAATTAAGGTATTTCCTGGATACTATTTTTTGAAGATGTATCAATCATCATCCTATGCTATTGTAGCTGATACAAAAACGGAAATAATGGACGGAATGTATATTAGTAGTGATATACCTACAATTTCGTTTAGAACTATACAAGAAGGAAATAAAAAATTACTGTTAGTTGTTGGTTATGACTATAAAACAGGAAAACAAGAATTGGATGATGGATTTAGATCATTAGAAGAATTAGTGTGTAGCATGTATCCTGATGCAAAAATAATAAATAAATGGATTTCAGAAGATTGTATTACATTAGATAAAATTCCATATATAGGAGAATTTTCGAAATTAACACCTAATATGTACGTGATAACAGGATTTAATAAATGGGGAATAACTTCTTCGGATATTGCAGCTAATATTGTAACTGATGAAATTTTGAATAAGGAAAAATTAAAGGACAAAAATAATATTTATTCAGATTTGTTTAGAGCAACTAGAATTGAACCTATAAAAAATAGAGAAGAAGTTAAAAATATGATAAAAGAAGCTACTGAATCAATTATAGTAAAAAGAATAGAAGGAGTTGAAAACCCTATATGTACCCATTTAGGTTGTGAACTTTCGTATAATCCTACTGAGGATACATGGGATTGTCCATGTCATGGATCTCGTTTTACAAGAGACGGAATTTCAATTGAGTCGCCAAGTGTCAAAAATTTAAAAGATAAAAATATAGATGCAGAAGAAGACTATTGATTTTATAGCATTTTTATATTAAAATTAGCATAAAATATACTAATAAATTTTGGAGGTATATATGATAGAGGATACAAAAGAAGATAAATCACAGAAAATTGTAAATAAAAAGATAACTGTTTTTTCGGTATTATTTATTGTTTGCATTATAATTTTAGTTTTTTTGATTTTTAATGTTTTTCAAATGATAAATTGTAAAGAATGTTTAGAAAATAGTGTGCTAGCATTTGCTGAAAAAAATGAAAAAGTAATTTTTAATATAGACAAAACTACACTGTTTAGTAGCGCAGATACAAAAAATAAAACAAGTTCTGTAACCAATTTTACTATTGAAAATTTATATCAATTTACTGATATAGCTCTTTATATAAATAATAATAGTACAGAATTAACAGAAGAAAATACTCTTAAATCTCTTAGTATATCTAATATACAATTCTTGAAAATGCCTGAAATTGGTCAAGCATCATTATATTATAAAAATCTTAATGATTTTGCTAAAGGTAGTATAGAAGAAGCGAATAAGATTGAGGAACAATTGAATTTCGAGGTGTCATCTGAAGACCAATTGAGTTTTGATACACCTGCAATTTATAATAATTGTGCTAGCCCGATAGTATTATCATATGTTAATGAGAATATAAAAACGGACTATACTTTTACTGATTCAAGTGTTCCTATAACGTATGATGGAAGCTTATTAAGAAGATTAGAAATACCGTTAGAGTCTCTTAATGCGTCTATATCTTTTGATGTGTATATAACCAATAATTTGGATCAAAAATTTAAGACTACTGTGTATTTAGACATTCCACTTCAAAGTAAAGACCGGACAAGTGTCAATAAATGATGGAAAATACACATATAAAAGTGAAATGAATTATATTTTTTATAGATATGAATAAAATGGAGTTGTAAAATGAAAGTAGACATAGAAAAACTATCTGTCTGCTTTCATTTTTTAGTTACCAATAAATTTCATTGACAAAAATAAACATAAAAGATAAAATATAGACAGGTGATTTTAATGGAAACCAAAGAAAAAAATAATCGAAAACACTTTTTAAAATTAACAGTAAAAAATGTTTTGATTTTACTGGCTTTTTTTGTGTTCTTTACTTATTTGATTCAAGTTTATTTCTTATATTTTGATAAAAGTAAAACTTATGGAAAGCAAGAATTAAAAGAAGTAGAACAAGAAAAAAACAATGAAAATTTAAATATAAGTAGTGCTGAAACTATTGATATAGATCAAATTATTAAACAAAATGCAGGAGAAAATAAAAGACAAGAGATAGAAAAACAGGAAGTTGAATTAGAGTATTTAACAAAATATAAAACTAATCCTGAATTACCAAAAGGAATGGTACAAGTTGTGCAAGAAGGAAGAACAGGAAGCCAAGAGATAATAATTCAAAAAACTTATGAAAACGAAGAATTAGTTTCAGAAGAACAGATAAGTGCAAAGGTAAAAAAGGCTTCTTTAAATAAAATAGTTGAAGTAGGAGGAGCAAAATATTCAAGAGATTATATTGTAAAGGTAGGAGATACAGTCTATGTTACTGCTGCTAATACTGCTATAATGTATGAACCCAATGAAAATTCTAAGAAAGTAGCAACATTAAATCAAGGAGTTGCGTTGAAGGTTGTAGCTATACAGGATGGTTGGTATAGTATTTCTTCAAATGGAACTTATGGATGGGTAAAGAGTGAAAGTACATCTTTTATGGATCCTAACTCATCATATGAACCAGAGACAAAAACAAATAATTCGGCAAATAACAATAAGAAAACATCAAGCACTAAAAAGGAAAAAAATAAAAATGAATTGATATCTAAATTAAGTTTTGATATGAAATTAAATGAACCAAGTGGACTGTCATTGGAACAATTTAAAAAAATTCTAACAGATGATAAAGATAAAGATAATGTAATGGTTGATAATGCAGAATATTTTTATTACATAGAATCACAATATAATATTAATGGAGTGTTTGTTGCAGCTATTGCAGCTCATGAAAGTGCTTGGGGCACATCAAAAATAGCAAAAAACAAGAAAAATTTATTTGGTTATGGTGCTTATGATTCAGGGCCATATAAAGGAGCTTATGATTTTGCAAATTATTCAGAAAGTATAGATTTGATAGCTAGAGTTTTAGTTAAATATTATTTAAACCCTGCTGGAACTAAAATATATGATGGAGAAATAGCTTCTGGTAAGTATTATAGTACACCAACTTTAACAGGAGTAAATTCAAAATATGCCTCTGATAAAGGTTGGGCAAATAAAGTTTATCAACATATGCAATATTTATATAATAAGTTATAAAAAAAGGTAGTTAAAAAGTATAATTTTTATCAAAAAACTTGATATTTTTCCCAACTTATTGTATGATATAAAAGTAATGAAAACTTTATCTATAACTAGGTAAAGAAAGGGGCAAAGCATGAAAAAGATAACAGTAATCTCTTTGTTGGCAATATTGGTTTTAATGTTTTGTGCGAGTACATATAAAGTTCATGCAGTTCAAAATTCAATATTGTCAAATGATGTTGAAGGAGAGTTAGTACAATTAAAAAAAGATGAAACCA
Source organism: uncultured Clostridia bacterium (assembly GCA_947625665.1). GTDB lineage: Bacteria > Bacillota > Clostridia > TANB77 > CAG-508 > CAG-269. The sequence continues at coordinate 21,569 of CANQPF010000009.1, forward strand.
AACAAATAGAAGATTATAAAAGAAAATATGGATCAGATGCTTATGGAACAACAGCATATATTTTAAATATGATAAGAATTTATAGTATTCCATTATGTTTTTTAGGAATTGCTATTGGAGCAATACATCAGTATGTAATAGGTATTAGGAAATTAGATACTTTAGAAAAAGGTATGGGATTAGTAGTAACTTTTGTAACAGTATTGATAATTTGCCAAATACTGCCACTAGCTTTCGCAATATTCGTGAAGTTTGGAAGGGGGTAACAAATGAAAGTATTATTTGCTATAAGTAATGAAGAAATTTCTGAATCAATAGTTAAAAAGTATCAAGCTGAATATAAACAAATTATATCTAGTAAGAATGTTTATTACTTCAATGCAATTTTAAAAGAAATACAAAAGGATAAAACATATGATAGAATTGTAATAAGCGAAGATCTAGAAGCTTTTACGCATTCTCAATATGATCAAATTGATAAATTTATATTTGACAAATTAGATAGTATTAGTGATGAAGCTTCAAATGGAAGAGGAAAAGATATACCAATAATTTTAATATGTACAGACAGAAGAATGAAGTCTGAACCAATTTTAGTTAAATTATTTGGAATTGGTATTTACAATGCTTTAATAGGAGCTAATAGAAGTGTTGAAGAAGTATGTGCATTATTAAACAGACCTCGTACAAAAAAAGAAGCAAAAGAATACTATAGAATAGGATCAAATGATGTAAATTATTCACCAGAAAGTGAAAATGATGTTAGTGAAGTAGAGATACAAAACATATTAAGCCACTATAAAAAATTAGGCAAAGATGAAGATCAATATGTTGAAAGTTTTGATAATATTGCTGAACAATACAATGATAAACAATTACGAGTAATAAGTAGAGTTTTACCACTTAATGTTAGAGCAGTACTAGAAGAAAAATCACCTAAATATCAAAAAGTGATGTCTTTTAGTAATACGATTTCAGATGATTTAAGAAGAAATAAAGATGAAGATGAAGGACCAACATCTAAATTATTAAGACCAAAAGTAAAAGATCAAGTGTTGTCAAAACCAGTTGTTATTCCTTCGGAAGTTAACATGGAAGAAGTAAGAAAGCTTGCTAAAGTTAAGAGAACTGTAAGTTTAGGACATGCACACAAACAAGAAGGATTAAAAAAGATACCAGAAGAAGAGCAAACACCAATAACAACATCTATAGCAGGTCAGAGAATACAATTAGAACACAAATATATTCCAGTAATTGAACAAACGCAAGAAACACAATCAATTGTAGAACCTGTACAACCAGTAAATCCAGTAGAACCAGTTCAAAAGGTTGAACCAGTAGTAGAGTCTGTACAACCAGTAAGACCGGTAGAACCAGTTCAAAATGTTGAACCAGTAGTAGAGCCTGTACAACCAGTGAGACCGGTAGAGCCAGTTCAAAAGGTTGAACCAGTAGTAGAGCCTGTGCAACCAGTAAGACCAGTAGAACCAGTTCAAAATGTTGAACCAGTAGTAGAACCTACACAACCAGTAGCACAAGATGTAGAAGATGCTACAAAAGTTCAGCCAGAAATTCCAAAGAAGAGAGGAAGAGGTAGACCAAGAAAATATCCTGTTGATGCAACACCTAAACCAGCAGGACCAAAAAGAGGAAGAGGTAGACCAAGAAAAAATCCTGTAGTAATTCCGGAATTGGAACAACAACCAGTTGAACAAAAAACAGTAGCAGAACCGGTTAAGCCTGTACAACAAGTTGAACCAGTAAAGCAAGCAAATGTTATACAACCAATTGAAGATGTGCAGAAAATAATAAAACCAATCCAACAAGCGCAACCAATAAGACCTGTCGAACCGATAGAACCAGTATATCCTAAACCAGGAGAGCCAATTCAAACGGCAGATGTGAAACCAATCGAAAAAACCAAACCAATCCAACCTATAGATGTAAAACCAGTTGAAGAAGTTAAACCAATTCAACATTCAGGAGTACAACCAGTAGAGGAAGTTAAACCAGTACAGCCTGTAAGGCCAGTGCAGGAAACACATCAAAATAAGTCAACAAATCCATTTAGTTCAGTAGAGCCTCTTAGAAGGCCACAACAAAATACGTTGGATACAGAAACACAACAAGTTTCACCATTAAATAGTAGTGTACAAAGAAATACTTCAGTAAATGGCACTACGCCAAATCAACAATCTCAAAATGGTGTAGGAGTATCATCATTACAATCAAATCAGGTTAATACATTAAATCAACAAAGTCAACAAGTGCAAAATAATAATACAATAGGAAATAATTTAACTCATGAAACAACAATGAATTTAAATAATAATAACATGCAGACTGAAGTGAAAAAAGAAGAGCCAAAGGAACTAGATCATCATATTTCAGATGCAATAAGAAATGCAAAACCTTTAAGGGAGTATAAGCCACCACAAAAAGAAGAGGTTAAATTACCAACATTCGAAGAAATTGATAAAATTAATAGTTATGGATATACTGGAATTACTAAAGATAAAAAGAGAAATGAATATATAAATACAATAGATATTTCTAGTATATTAGGTGCAGATAAAAAGCTTGTTGCATTTCTAGGAACGAGTAAGAACGGTACATCATTTATAGTAAATAATTTAGCTGAATTAGCTTCATCTATGGGGATAAAAACAGCTATATTAGATACAACTACAAATAGAAATTCTTACTATATATATACTAAAAACGAAGAAGGATTAAGAGAAGTGGCCTTAGGTAGTTTTGATAGTTTAATTAATAAACAACCTCAAGGAATACAAGTAAATAAAAATTTAACTGTATTTACATCACTTCCAGATGAAGATGAAAAAATAATAAAGGTAGATGAAATATTAGAAACTTTAGCTAGAAATTATTCATTAATTTTAATTGATACAGATTTTAATACACCTATAGGATATTTTAAACAAGCACAAGAATTGTATCTGGTACAAAGTTTGGATATTTTAACAATACAACCTTTAACAGCATTTTTAAGAAAATTAAAATCTAAAAATGTATTAGAAGAAAGAAAAATAAGAATAATAATAAATAAAGCGGTTAAAGTTAGAGGTATTCAAGAAAAAACAATTATAGGAGGTATGGCTTATTATACTGATCCAGCAATGTCATATATGACCGAGTTATTTGATAGAAATACAGTAAAATATATAACAATACCGTTTGAAGATGATACTTACATTAGATATTTAGAAAATATAATAAATTGTGAAGTATCATTAAAGGGTTATTCAAAAGTATTTATGCAATCTCTAAAAGAGTTAGCAAATATGGTTTATCCACTTGTACCAGGTGGAAATCAACAAAATTATAGACCACCTTCAGCATCTTCTTTTGGAGCAAATAATAATAACGGTGGAGGAGGATTTTCTCCAAACATGAATAATACTTTAAATCAGATGAAAAATAATTTTTAATATACAAATAAAGGGAGGAAGAAAGTGTCAATACCAGTAATAGTGGGAATATTAGCTCTTGTAGTTCTTGTAATAGTTTTGCTAGTTTATAATATTAATTTACATGGGAAATTACAAAAATTTAAAAATATAAAGCAAAGAATTGCGAATTTGAATGTAGTTCAAGATTTTATGACGACAATAGGAGAAGATACAACAGTTGATAAGAAAATTAAAAGAATTAATGATATTCTAATAGATAAATATGAAATTAAATATTCTACAATTGTTGTTTTTGATGGTACAGAATATATAATAAAGGCATCAAATGTTGAACAAAAACATTGGGATTCTTTGCGCTCATTACAAAATGTAGATATGTTTAAGGATAGCATTAGTTCAGCTACTCCTAAATATATTACTGTAAATAAGGAAGGAGAACAATTACCATATCAGGAATCAGAATTTGGTAGAGCAAAAGCAGCTATTTTCTTTCCATTATATATAGATAATGTATATATTGGATATTGGATAATTGAAAGTGGAACTCCACATGATTTTGACAATGTCGATACAACAATACTTGAAAAAATAAAATCTAATATTGTATCAGTATTAAAAACTGTAGCACATCAAAAGACATTGGAATCAATGGTTAGACAAGATCAATTTACTGGACTACAATCAGAAGCTTATTTATATGGTGAAGGTAAAAAAATAATAGATCAATTTACAACATCAACCATGTGTATGTTTAAAATTATTAACTTAGAAGATATAAATACTGAACATTCAAGAGAACTAGGAAATAGTGTAGTTACTGAAGTTAGTAAATATATTTCAAATAATATTTCAGATGACTATATCTTTATAAGATATATGGGACCAAAATTTGTTATTGCATTTTCTGGAGTAGATACAGGAAGTGTTGCAGAATTTTTAAATGATTTAAAAATGAATGTAGAGAGCTTAAAAATAACAAAAGATGGATTATTAACTAAAGAAAAAACAACTGATGATTTAGTTGAAAATGATATACTAGTAACCGACGAAGATAAAAAAGAACAAAAAGAGAAGGAGTATGCCGAGCCAATTTTAAATTTTGTAATATCTTCATATTATAAGGGAACAGGTCTAGAAGAAGTGCTTAGAAAACTCGAAAGTTACCTAGACAATGCAGATGTTAATGAAACTGAAATTAATAATATTTAAAGGAGGTAAAGGAATATGGAATTTGATAAGACAATGAGTTTCGAAGTGTACAGAGATGAAAATGCTAAAGTAAGAGAAACGTTAAAAGAGGTATATAATTCTTTAGTAGAAAAAGGATATAATCCAATAAACCAACTTGTAGGATACATTTTATCAGGAGACCCAACATACATTACAAGTCATAATGATGCGAGAAATAAAATTAGGTCAATTGAAAGAGACGAACTATTGGAAAAGATGGTAAAAAGTTATATAGGAATTGATAATGAGTAATAAAAGAATATTAGGAATTGATTATGGTGATGCAAGAGTAGGCATTGCAATTACAGATCCTTTAAATATTACTGTACAAGGATTAGAAACGATTGAAAGAAAAAATTCAGATAAAGTTGTATTAAAAAGGTTGGATGAAATATTAAAAGTTTATGACATTCAAACTATTGTTGTTGGAATGCCACTTAATATGAATGGAACAAAATCAGAAAGAGCAGAAATAACTGAAAAATTTATTCATAAACTTAAGTGTAAATATAATACAATTAAAATAGAGACAATGGATGAAAGGCTAACAACTATTGAAGCACATAAGACTATGAATTTTCTAGACATCAACAAAAATAGAAAAAAAAGTATAGTTGATACTATATCTGCAGAATATATTTTAGAAGCTTATATAAATAAATTGAAAAATATGTTGCAAAAATCCGATAAATAGTTTATTATTATTAAAAATATTATTATTCGAGAAAGGAGAATAAAATGGACGGAGAAAACATCGTTGAAAACGAAGAACTTGATAATGTTATAGTTCTAAAAGATGAAGAAGGTAATGAGGTTAAATTTGAATTTTTAGATTTAGTAGAATTAGATAATGAAGAATATGTAATTTTATTGCCAGTTACAACAGAAGGTGAAGAAGAAGAAGGAGAAGTAGTAATACTTCAGGTAGAAGATAGTGAAAATGCTAATGAAGATGAGGAATCTTATATTAGTGTTGAAGATGAAAATATACTTAATCAAGTATTTGAAATTTTTAAAGAAAAATTTAAAAATGATTTTGATTTTGTAGATTAATTAAATATCATAAAAAGGGTTTGCCTTTTTTAACAAGTTTATATTAGGCGGGGGTATTCCGTCTAAAATATATAGTGTTAAAATACACAAAAACACTAAAGAGGAGTGAAGAAAATGAAAAAACTTTCAACATGGTTAATAGTAATGTTTGTTATCATGTTTTGGGGACTTAGAGTAATAGTAGCTATTATGGATACAGTAGGAGGTTCTGGTTCTCAGTTTATATTAAAACCAACTAACTCAGGATTAGAAATAATATTATTATTTGTAGTATTAGCATGTATTTTATTCATAATAAAAAGACAGATGATAGGTGCACTTATTTATTTAGTATCTTATGGGTTTTATTTTGGATATGATGCTATTAATAATATAATTAAAATTTTTAATGGAGAAATGCAAGCATCAAATTTATTATCAGTAATGGTTTCAATAATAGGAATCGTTTTACCAATAGCTGTTTTAATAGATATGTTAGCTGACAAAGCACGAAAAGCAAATCCTGTGGATAAGAAGACGGATTGGTTCTATAAAAATGAAAACTTTGATAGACAGTATGATGAAAGAGCTGATAAAAATAATTATAGAACGTTCTAGAGTATATATAATTAGTAAGGCAATCAAGTATTTTATTAATACTTGATTGTTGTGGTATATAAGACTGATAAAAATATAATTTAATTTTTGTAGGAGTTGTAAAATTGAAAAGAGTTAGTATACAAGAAATAGAAAAATACGATGAGAATAGTTACATTTGGTATGCGTGTTATGGATCTAATATTAACGAAGATAGATTTATGATTTATATAAATGGAGACAAAAGTGGAAAATTGGCGGAAGCGAAAGGATGTAGTAAAAAAGATAAGCCATTAGAATCAAAACCATATATTTTAAACGCTCCTATTTATTTTGCAAGTCATAGTAAAAAGTGGAATTGTGGTGTTGCCTTTTTAGATTATGAAGGTGTTGGAAATAGTTATGGTAAAATATATAAAATAAGAATGAGTCAATTTAAAGGAATTTATGAACAAGAAAATGCGAAAAATTCGTATAATGCGATTATATATGTTGATAAGTGTGAAGGAGTTCCAATTTTTACATTTACTGCGCCGGAGAGAAGGAAGGATCTAGAGCCACCAAGTAAAGAATATTGTGATGTTATGAAGAAAGGAATATTAGATACATACAAAAATTTGGATGAAAAAGATATAGACATATATTTCCAAAATATTGATCATAAAAATGGAGTGAATTAAATGGAACAGAGTAATAAAAAGATGAATATCAATTGGTATCCAGGACATATGGCAAAAACAAAAAAGCAAATAGCAGAAGACTTGAAATTAGTAGATGTTGTAATAGAAATACTAGATGCTAGAATTCCAATATCAAGTCAAAATCCTGATATAGGAGAAGTAATAAAAAATAAAAAGAAAATGATGGTCTTAAATAAAAGTGATTTAGCTGACGAACAACAAAACCAAAGGTGGATAAATTACTTCAATAAAAATAATATACCTGCTGTTTTGACTGATTCTAATTCTGGAAAAGGAATTGATAAATGTATAAAGACTTTAGAAAAATTTATGCAAGAAGATATGAATATACAATCACAAAAAGGTAGAGTTGGAAGAAAGATAAGAGCAATGGTTATAGGAATTCCTAATGTAGGAAAATCATCTTTTATAAATAGGATATCAAAAAAGACTTCAGCAGGAGTCGGAAATAAGCCTGGGGTCACAAAACAGAAACAATGGATTCGTGTTAATGATGTTGTTGAATTATTAGATACACCAGGAGTATTATGGCCAAAATTTGAAAGTGATGAAATTGCTTTAAATTTAGCGTATACAGGAACAATAAGAGATGATATTTTAGATAAGACAGAAGTTGCATATTATTTAACAAAATTTTTATTAGAAAACTACAAGGATAAATTATGTGCAAGATATAAATTGTCTGAAGAATTAGTAGATGATTTGTTAAATCAAGAACAAGCAGAAAATATAAATATTTACGATGTATTTTTAGAAATAGGGAAAAAAAGAGGATGCATTATGTCTGGTGGGAATATAGATGAAGAAAAGACAGCAAAGATATTATTAGATGAATATAAAAATGGAATATTAGGAAGGATAACAATAGAATGGACAAATGGATAAATATAAAAAGAAGTGAAGAAGAAGTAAATTTATTAGCACCACTTACATGGGCATACATAGGAGATGCTGTATATGAATTATATATTAGAACAAATTTAGTCAATAATACAAATTTAAAGCCTCATGACTTACATATAGAATCTATAAAATATGTTAAAGCACAGGCACAAGCAAAAATATTGCGAGAAATAGAAGAGTCTTTAACTGATGAAGAGAAAGATATTGTTAGAAGAGGAAGAAATGCGGAAAATCATCACTTACCTAAAAATGCAAATGTTCATGAATATATGTACGCTACAGCTTTTGAAGCATTAATTGGTTATCTGTATTTAACAAAACAAGATAATAGATTGAATGAAATCCTTTCAAAAGTAGTTGACTAATTGACCAAAACATATTATAATATTAAGGTATTAAAAATGGCCCCTTGGTCAAGCGGTTAAGACGCCACCCTCTCAAGGTGGAATCATGGGTTCGATTCCCGTAGGGGTCACCAAAAATAAACCAACCTAGATTGCTTATAGTCAAGCTTTCTAGGTTTTTATTATGTCAAAAAGTATGCACTAAGTATGCAGTAGCATAAAAATAAAGATTATTTATCAATAATTAAGATGCAACTTTTGAAAATACAAATTTTTAAACTTTAACAATAAAATATATTGACTTAATTAATGCGATTAGTTATAATAAAAAACAGATTAGTTAGAAAGATAAGAAGGATTGTTAATATGAAAACAAAAATTAAATATATTTTATTATTAAGTGTAGTAATAATTATTTCAGTGGCTTGTAATGTAAATGCTGCTACACCATATTTTACAGGTAGAAAATCAGAACATCCAAGGAAACAAGAATATTTAAATGGTATTACAGAAGAAATGTGTACATCAAGTTATTGGAAAGATAAAAACTTTATTGAAATAAATAAACAGTTAATGACAGGTGCTCAGATAAATGTTTTAAATAGAAAAATAGTTGATGGAAGTGGCACTATGGTATTTGATTTAGAAGAATTGCAAGAAAATTTTGACGCAGATCAAAGAAGAGAATCACTTGCAAGTGCTCAAATTCCATCGAGAGATTTATATATAAAAGGGCAAAAGATAGATAATCAAGCATATTTTTCAAAGATAAAGCAGGCAATTTTAGAAACTGGTTATACAGGACAACAACAATCAAAATATGGAATATGTACGAATAGAGTTAATATGAAAGATTGGCCAATAGATGATGTTATAGGTTATAGTGCTACTGATACAGATGATGAAATGCAGAGTTCAGCGATGAATACTAATGAGCCATTTTTAATAAGGGCAAAATGCGAGATAGATGGACAAATTTTCTATTGGGGATATTCAACAAATTGTAATGGATGGGTAAGTGGAAAAAATGTGGCAATCTGTGAAACAAAACAAGAATGGACTGATTATTGGAAAGTTGATACAAATGCAAACAACTTTTTAACAGTTATAGGTAGTAGAATAATATTAGAAAATGCAAATTTACAACCTGTAAGTCTAATGCTAGGAACAGTTTTAAAACTAGTGCCTAAAGAAGAAATTCCAGCAGATTTAGCTTCACAAGCAACTACAAATTATATAGTTTATTTTGCATCAAAAGATGAAGCTGGAAAAGCAATAAAAACATATGCTGTATTAAATAAAAGTTTAGAATTAAATCAAGGATATATGAAATTAACACAAAATAATATACTGGATGTAGCATTTTCATGTATAGGAGATGAGTATGGCTGGGGTGGAATGAATGGCAATATGGACTGCTCATTATATACAAGGAGTATATATAAGTGCTTTGGACTAGAACTTCCTCGAAATACTACATGGCAACAAAAAGTGCCAGAAAAGTATACAGATGTATCAACAATGGAAATTGAAGATAAAAAGAATTATATATCAACTTTGCCAGCAGGTTCATTATTATATTTTAATGGACATACAATGGCCTATTTAGGTATGGATAAAGATAAAAATTTTGTAGTAAGTGATCTAGGTACAGTTGTAGATGAAATAGGCGATGTTGCAGTAAAAAGTGTATATGCTGTAACAGTAAATTCTTTAGACGTTAGACGTGGAGATGGATTAACTTGGTTAAATCATATAAATGGAGTAATTTCATTTTTGGATCCAATAAATTTAAATGAGTGTGAGGTAGAAATAGAAAATGAAAAATTAATATATGATGGAACAGAAAAAAATCCAAAAGTAACAATAAAGTATGAAGGAAAGGAAATATATGAAGGTGCAAACTTCAATATGAAAATTTCTAATAATGTAAATGTTGGAACAGCTACAATAGAAATATCTGGAATAAATAATTTTAAAGGAAAGATAACTAAAAATTTTGAAATAGAAAAAGACTCTGAAAAACAAGAAGGAAATAAGCCAGAAGGAGAAGAAAATCCAAAAGAAGAAGATAAACCAGAAGGAGAAAAAAATCCAGATGATGGAGAACAATCAGAAGATAAAAAAATAGAATACCAGGAAGAGCAACCTGAAAATAAGACACCTTTAGAAGCTATGAAAGATAGTCTTGCAAATCTAAAATTACCTTTTACAGGAGCTGGCTATATTTCAACACCATATTTCTTGATACATATATTGGCAATATTAATAGTTTTTGCAATTTATAGGGCAATATGTAGAAAAGAAAATAAGAAATAATAAACTATTCATTTTAATATAAATATAATATAAAAGAAAGAGAGGAAGGGGAAAATGGATCAAGATAAGAAAAACCTAAAAATAACTAGTTACATAGTTATTGTTTTAGCAATTGTAAATGTAATTTTTTTAGGAATTGGATTTGCAAATGGAGAACTAAAGAAGGGAATAGAAGCAAGAGTAGACGAAACTATGATTCAAAGTGGAGCATCAGCTGATGAGATAGAGCAATCTCATGATTTAGTGTTTAATTTGTCTCTTAACGGTACAATAATAGGAGTTGGAATTGCTGTATTATTAAAATTATATTTAGGAATTAAAGGTTTACACCAAGCAGGAGGAAAAATTAAAGGAAAAGGCAATATTGTATGGGCAAAAATAATATTTGTGTTCACAGCTATATCAGTATTTTCATCAATTATTTCTTTAAACAAGGGAGAAATTCAGCTAAGTTCGTTAATATCAAGTTTAGCAGATTTAGTAATAATTTTCTATTATATGAAGTATGCCAATAAAGTAGTAGAAGAAGAGAAAGTATAAGTAAATGAATAGTGTAAAATAATTTATAAAAATAGAAGAGGAGAATGGAAATGAGTTTAGTATTAAAAAATGTATCAAAAAAGTTTGGCACTAAAAAAGCAGTAGACAATATTTCATTAACATTAGACAAACCAGGCGTATACGGATTACTAGGAACTAATGGTGCAGGAAAAACAACAACAATTAGAATGTTACTAGGAATAATAAAGAAAGACAAAGGAGAAATTACTTGGAAAGGAAAAGAAGTAGATAGAAAGAGAGTGAACTTTGGTTATTTACCAGAAGAAAGAGGTGTATATCCTAAAACAATTATAAAAGACCAGTTATTATATTTTGCGGAGCTAAAAGGAATGAAAAAACTAGAAGCTGAAAAATCAATACAGCGTTGGGCAAAGAAATTAAAAGTTGAAGAATATTTGAATATGACGGCAGAAAAATTATCAAAAGGAAATCAGCAAAAGATTCAATTTATGACAGCAATCATTCATAATCCAGAGTTAGTAGTTTTAGATGAACCTTTTAGTGGTTTAGATCCTGTTAATACTGAATTAATTAAGAATGTTATAATTGATTTAGTTAAAAATAATAAATATGTAATAATGTCTGCTCATCAAATGACAACTATTGAGGAATTTTGTAGTGATATATTAATTATGAATAGAGGTAAAGCAGTACTACAAGGAAATTTGAAAGAGATAAAAAATACATATAAAGTAAATAGAGTTGAAATAGATGTGAATAAAGATATAACTAAGATAATTGAAGATTTAGGGTTAGAAATTGAAATAGAAAAAAATAATCAATATAAAATAAAAATTGAAAATGAAGAAATAGCACATAAACTTTTAAATAAAGTAATAGAAGAGAAAATTCAAGTAAATAAATTTGAAGTACAAAAACCAACTCTAAATGACATATTTATAGAAAAGGTGGGTGGATAAAATGAGAGATATAATAACAGTATCAAAGTTTACTATGAGAGAAATGATGAAAAGAAAATCTTTTATAATAACAACAATCATATTAATGATATTAATTGTTATTGGATTTAATGGACCAAGAATTATTAAATTCTTTTCAGGAGATAATGGAGAAATGTTGCAAGGTGAAAAGGTAATAATTTCTGATAGTGAAAATATTTTTGAAGGAAAATTAGATGAATTACAAGAACACGCGAATGAACTAGAATATAAAGTAGAAATAACTCCAAGCACATTTGATGAAATTAAAACAAAAATAGCTAATAAAGAAATAAAAGCTGGAATAATAGTAGAAAAGAATGATGATGATATATTATTTAGATATATTGTAAATGATACAATGGCTACAATGCCATCAAACCTAGAAGAAGCTTTAGAAAAATTATATACTAATACTCAAATTGAAAAATTAGGATTAACAGAACAAAAAATAAAAGAAATAACACCAGAATTTGAAACAACTACAGAGCAAACTGAAGAAGTAAAAGGAAATTCATATGTAATAATGTTGATTTCAATATTATTATTCTATGCAATATATTTCTGTGCATACCAAGTTTCAAGTTCAATAACAACAGAAAAAACATCAAAAATAATGGAAACCTTAGTAACGTCAACAAGTCCAAGAACAATAGTTGTCGGAAAAACATTAGGAATAGGAATAGGTGGTTTGATACAAATGTTAATACTTGTATTAACGGCTGTAATTAGTGCAAAACTATTCTTAGACCCAGCACTATTAGAAATAGTATTAGCCTCTACACAAGTTACACCATTTGTCGGAGTGCTTATGTTTGTATTCTTTATATTAGGGTATTTCTTATTTGCAACACTATATGCAGTAACAGGTTCAACTGTAAGCAAACCAGAAGATATACAATCAGCAAATACACCAGTAATGTTATTAACAATAGTAGGATTTTATATAGGTCAATCAGT
>CANQPF010000010.1 GCA_947625665.1 uncultured Clostridia bacterium
GTTTTATCAGTTTGCTCTTTAATAATTTCGATTTTTCCTACATTTGTAATAATCGCGGGAGCAGTTGCTACTGCTGTTCCGTCATAATATATTAAAATTTCTTGACCTTTTCTATAACCTATATTTCCTTGTTCTCCCATATTAAGTTGAGCTATTTCATGTCTAGGATTCTCTCCAGTTTCCATTATATATAGAGTTCCCGACTTAACTTGTAATATTACTGCTTCCATAGTATGACTCATATTTTCTGGAATTGGAGTAGCTTCATTATTTGCTTGACTATTTTCTATACTAGAACCAAAAGTTTCATCGCTAATTTGCTCTTCTGCTTTTGGTTTAATAGCGTATATTATGCAAGCAATAAGTACTATTATAGTAGCTATACATATTAGGGTAACAAAAATAATAAAAATAGTATCTTTTTTATTTTTCATATTTTCACTTTCTTTCTTTTGTTTTTATAATTTGATTATATCATAAAAGATTTACAAAAAGAAGTAAAATAAAAATAAATAGTTTATATATGTATTTTATGCATGCATAAAATATGTGTATCTTTCATACATTAATAATGTTAACTTATTGGTGGGTGATGAATAAATGAGTATAGCTTTTCATAAGAAAACTAATAAAAAATATGTTCAATATACTATAAGAATTGAAGAAGATATCCTTGAAGGTATGAGAACTTTAGCAAAGAAAGAAGGCATCTCTATCAATGAATCTTTTAATCAAGCTTTGAAGTATGTTTTAAAAGAGTACAAAAATGATAATAAATCTTGAAGAAGTATTTCATTTTAAAAAATTCCACTTGAATCTATAATTCAAATGGAATTCTTTTTTTGTTATATGTATTAAATGTAGTTTACCATATTTTCTGGGTATAATATCTTTTTATTATTTTTAAAATCATCGATATCAACCCATACTGCTTTACTATCTTTTTCATCTAATATTTTATATTCTTCTTTATAATCGCTATCATCTAAATTTATTGAATATAGCAAAACTATTTCATGCGCTTTTTTTCCTTGAAATGTAAATATGTTTTCTGATATTCCTATAAGTTTATTTACCGTTATTTTTGCATCAATCTCTTCTACAAATTCTCTTTTTAGTGCCTCTTCTCCTTTTTCTGCAAATTCGATTCCTCCACCTAAACATCTGTAAAATGTCTCATTTTTTATCTTGTCATACCCTTCACTTACAAGAAGTTTGTTATCCCTTACTGCTACTCCTAATGCTATTGGTCTAATCTCCTTAAATTTGTCCATAAAAAACCTCCATTCCGTTGCATTTAAGCAACATTAATAAATTTTGAACAGCACTTTTTGCCGCTATCTCATTTGATAGCGGCATGCTGTTTTTTATGTAATAAATTATTAAGCTCCTTTATTTTTATTTTGTCTTTGTGCATCACTTTTTTCATCGAATTCATCATAAATGTTTCCTAGCACTTCTTCTATTGCATCTTCTAAGGTTAATAGCCCAACTACTTCATGTCCTTTTTTTACAATTGCTATTGCTTGACGTGTTCTTTGCATCATACGAAATACATCATCTAACATTTCATCTTGCATTACAAATGTTGGACTATACATTATTTCTTTTAAATTGATTTCTGATTTTTTCGAATATTGTAATAATAATGTTTTTATATTTATTATTCCTATTACATTATCTTTTTCTTCTTTATATACTGGTATTCTAGTATATTTACTTTCTTTTACTATTTTTAATATATCTTTTTGATCAGAATCTATGTCAACCATTACAATTTTATTTTTCTTTGTCATGGCTTTCCTTACTGGTGTATCATTAAATTCAAAAACATTGAATATTAATTTCTTTTCTCCTGATTCTATTGCGCCTTCTTCTCTTCCTGTTATTATTATTTTTTTGATCTCTTCTTCTGTTATTTTTTCTTCTTCTTGACCATCAATTCCCAATAACTTAGAAACAACATTAGTTGTTTTGGTCAATATCCATACAAATGGTGTACATACTTTACTTAGTCCTGTTATTAGATTAACTGTTCTATATGCTATTTTGTCTGGATATGCTAATGCAAGTCTTTTGGGTACTAATTCTCCAAATATAAGTGTAAAATAAGATAAGATTATTGTTACTATTACTACTACAATCGGTTTTATTATATTATATCCTATGCTTGTTACTAGCCCTTCAAATGTTTGTGAAGCTACAATCATTTCTGCAAATGATTCTGCTGCAAATGCACTTGCTAAAAATCCTGCCAATGTAATTCCTATTTGAATTGTTGCTAGAAATTTACTAGGTTCATTTACTAAATTTTCAATCTTCTTAGCTTTCTTTTTTCCTTTTTTTACTTCTTCTTTCAGTTTATATTTATTAACTGATAAAAATGCTAATTCTGAAGCTGAGAATACTCCATTTAAGCCTATAAGTATAACTAATAAGATGATTTCTTCTAACATACTTATCTATCTCCTATTCTTATGTTTACACTTTATTACATTTGTGCAGTTATTATTATAGCACTTTATTTTGTATTTGTATACTTTTTCCAAATTTTTTCAATATTCTATTAATCACGTTCTTCTAAACTACTATCATTATAACCTTGTACATTTGTAACTTTAACTGTTGACTCTTTCTTTCTAGTTTTACCATTTTGAGTCCTTTTTGAATAATAACGCGCTACAAGGTCTGTTAATTCTTCATAAAGTTTTAATTTCTTTTCTTTTACTTCTTTAATAAAATCTTCTAATTCTTCTCTATAAGGCATTCCTTTTTGTGCAGTTTTTTCTTTAATAGACATTGCTGGTGCATACATAGCTTTCCTAATAGCTGTTTTTAAATCCATTTCTTCTGCTACAAATGCGGATAAATTACCAGCAAATGTATCACCTGCTCCTACAGTATCAACAACTTTAGTATCTATTGCTGGCAAATGTACTACTTTTTCTCCATTACTATACATCAATCCATCTTTTCCTAAAGTTACTATTAATTTATTAGGATATTGTCTTACACAAGACTCTATGTCATCAGTACCAAAAATTGTTTCACATTCACTTTTGTTACAAGTTATTATATCTATTTTATCAATTAATTGTAAATTTTCTGGTTCACTTATAGATAATTTTGCTGGTCTACATGGAGTTAATATTAATTTTTTATTATTTTTGTCACAAAATTCAATAAGTTCCTTAGTTACTTCTTTTGGAACTTTTAGTTGACACATTATTACTTTTGAGTCTAATAATATATCTTCATATTTCTTTATCATTTCAGGTGTAAAACTGTCAATTGCTCCACTAAGTCTTTTTATTTCATTATCTTTATCATCTGCATTTATATAAATATTAGCACAATCGTTTTGTATTCCTTCTTCCATTTCTATATTTGAAATGTCTACTGAATTTCCTTCAAGATTTTCTTTTATGTATTTACCTATTTGATCCTTTCCTATTTTTGATATTATTGTTGTATTAGCTCCTGCTCTAGATGCTGCTACTGCTTGATTAGCACCTTTTCCTCCTGGTACTTTCATTGATGGCTCATCATTATATGTGCCATCATCATTTTGATAAAACATTTGATCTAGAGCGCATCCTCCAAATACGCAAACATCATATTTCATTTCCTTCCCTCCTAAAAAAATATATATTTATCATTATATCACTTTATTATGTAAATTTCAACTTTTGTGATAATATCTTCTAGTAATCTACTATATTGTTACTCTTAAACTGTTATTAAATCTTTTATTGAATTATACTTTGCATCTCCAATTCCGAGATACTTTTTTTATGTCTTCAATTGAATTAAACCTTTTGTTTTCTTCTCTGTATTTTATAATTTTTGAAGCTGTAGATGGTCCTATACCTGGTAATGATTCTAGCTCATTTTGTGAAGCCTTATTTATATTAACTTTTGATGTTGTTGATTTACTTTCTTTACTATCTAAATAATTCTCTTGCTCTGTCTGATTTGAAGAAGTCAAATACTCTTGTGTATTATCTGATTCTTCATTTTCTTGAATTTCTCCTTTTTTTGGGATATATATCTTCATTCCATCTTCTAATTCATACGCTAAATTAATTTTTGACATGTCTGCCTCCTCTGTTGTTCCTCCTGCTTTTTCTATTGCTGAACTTATTCTGTCTCCTTCTTGCAAAAATACTATACCTTCTGTATTAACAGCACCTGCTATATGAACTACTATCTCTTTTGGCTCTTCTTCTTTTGTTTCCTTTTCTTCGGATTCTTCGGATATTTCCAGTTCTTGATTATCTAAACTGTCAAAAGTATTGGTATCACGTGAATATATGTAATATATTAAAACTAACGATATTATTGTTAATATTATACCTACAATTATTTTTTGTTTTTTGCTAAATTTATACATTTTTCCTCTTTCCTTTCTTGAATTTTATATGAAAATGATATATATTTAATATTGAAATTTTAAATTTTAGGAGAAATTTAATGAAACTTTTACAAAAGCTTTTATTATTGTCTATAATGATAATTAATTGCATAACAACTATTTCGATAGCAGTAGAAAGTACAGACAACGCAGGTGTTGATACTACAGTTTATGGTTATGAACCTACCCCTACACCACAAGCACCTTCTTCTGAATATATTTCTTTAAAAGATAATGCACCTGAAATTTCTTCACCTGCTGCTATTTTAGTAGATAATTACACAAATACAATAATATATGGAAAGAATATAGATCAAAAGATGTATCCTGCTAGCACTACTAAAATTCTGACTGCAATTCTAGCAATTGAAAATACTCAACCAAATGATAAAGCAACTGCCAGCTATGATGCTATTATGTCTTTACCATCAGGATACTCTATTGGAGATATAAAAGTTGGTGAATCTTTGACTATTCAACAACTACTTGAAGTTCTTTTAGTTCATTCAGCCAATGATGCAGCTAATGTTTTAGCAGAACATATCGGTGGTTCAATTGAAAGTTTTGCTAGTATGATGAATACAAAAGCTGCCGAAATAGGCTGTAAAAATTCACATTTTGTAAATCCAAGTGGAAAACATGACGATAATCATTATACAACTGCTAGAGATATGGCTTTAATTATGCAATATTGTATGAAAAATTCAGCTTTTAGATATCTTTCTAGCCTACGTTCTTGTTCTTTACCTGCTACAGATTTTGCACCTAAAAGAGATTTTTCTACTACTGTAGAATTGCTAATTCCTGATACTGCACAGACACCTAATAAATATTATTATCCTTACGCAATTGCTGGAAAAACTGGATTTACTACAGAAGCTCAAAACTGTCTAGTTTCCGTTGCTAAAAAAGATAATGTTGAATTTACTTCTGTAATTTTAGGCTCTGGAAAAAATCCAGATGGTTCAAGTGCAAGGTTTAATGAAACTAAACAAATTTACGATTATGGATTCGATAATTTTAAAATTGATAATATTGGTAATGCGGGAGATGTTATAGATTCAATTGAAATTTCAAATGCCTCTCCTGAAACTAAAAATTTAGATTTAATTTTAAAAGAAGATATCAAAGCGTTATCTAGTAAAAATCAAGATTTAAAAAATATTAAACCTACAATCACATTGAATAAAAATCTAAAAGCACCTATTGCAGAAAATCAAATTATGGGTACTATCGAATATAAAATCAACGATATTTCTTATAAAACAGATATTTTAGCTTCTCATAACGTTGAGAAATCTAAATACACCGATTTATTTATAAAAGTTGGAATTATTGTTGCCGTAGCTTTTGTAATCATAATAATTATACTATTACTCAAAGGTTCTTCTAATAAAGGAATTTATAAAATTAAATAAGAACCTGATGTCTACTACAATAAAAAAAGGAGCTCACTTAAATGTGCCCCTTTTTTATTTTATTATAAGCAAAAGCCGACTATTTTGTTTTTTAACTTAGTTAAAGTCTTTTCCGATTGTTATGCTAACATCAGATTCACTAGCACTTGAAGCGTTATTTGATATATCGCCAACTCCTAGTGCATGTTTTATTTCTTGTATTAATTCTGATTTTACATATTTTTGATTCGTAATTACAGTTCTTGATGACTCTACTGGCTCACTAGTTGCTTTAGTTTTTTTGGTTTTCTTTGTAGTTTTTGTTTCTGCATTATCCTTTGTTACTGTAAATCCTGCTGCCTCTAATTTTTGGATTGCTTCTTCATATTTTTCACTTCCACCTGTTCCATCTACTACTTTTATTACTAATTCATCTTTTGTCTTATTTTCACTTGTAGTAGATTTTTTCTTTGTAGTTTTTCCAGATGTTGTATTTGTTGTTTCTTCTGAAGTTTCATCTTCTTTTTGGTGGAATAATCTATCAACTAGTTCTTCTGTTGCAGTTTTATCATATTCAAAGAACCATAATTCATTTAATATTTTTGGCGTTCCTGGTAATGAATCGCTAATTAGATTTTCTGTTTTAAATTCTACTAAATAAGGTATATAGTCTTTTGCCGCATTAAAATCTATATTTGTTTCTATTGATTCTTTTGCTATATCTAAAATTTGACCAAGTTTAAATATGTTTTCTACTTTCAATGTCTGTCTCATTGTTTCAGACATAAATTCCCTTTGTGTACGCATTCTTCCTATGTCATTGTCACCATATTCTGTTGGATAACTTGATCCGTCATTATTATGCCTAAATCTTAATAGTTGCTCTGCTTTTTCACCATCTATTTCTTGTTCACCAGCTTTAAGGTCTATATGTAAGTCTTGAGTTGGATCATCATATTTCATATCTATTGGAACATTAAAAGTTACCCCTCCAATAGCATCTACTAATTTTATTAATGCTTCTGTTTCTACTACCGCATAATAATCTATATCTAATCCTGTTATTTTTTCAACTTTTTGTAAAGTACTTTCTGGTCCATTACCTATTGAATATTGCGCATTTATCTTGTCGCTTCCCGTTGCTCTTTTTTCACTTACTCCGACAAAAGTATCTCTAGGAATCGAAAGCATCGTGGCTTTTTGAGTATTTGGATTATATGATGCTACAATTATTGTATCCGTAAGCTTTGAGTCCAAATCAGTACTAATTCCCATTAATAACACTCTAAATTCATCTAAGTTTTTCTTCGTATTTTGGTTGTGTCCCATTGCTGCTGCTAATATTCCTGAAAGACCTCCACCATTTTGGTAAACTCTATACGCAAATATGCCACCTCCTATTATAAGCAACAGAAGTAATACTAGTATTATTCTTGGCAAGATTTTACTTTTCTTTTTTTTCTTTTTATTTTTCACTTCTTTACCCTTTTTCTGGCTTTTTTGGTCTTCTATATTTCGTTGTGTTTGCCTTGTTTTATTTTTGCCTTGTCCAGTAGTTTTACCTTGTTTTTGTAATGCCTTTGGCAATTCGTTTTCTTTATTTTTATTTTGTAATGCTTTTGGTAACTCTTCTTCTTTCTTCTTTTGTAATGCCTTTGGTAAATCTTCTTCCTTCTTCTTTTGTGACGCTTTTGGTAAATCTTCTTCCTTCTTCTTTTGTGACGCTTTTGGTAAATCTTCTTTTGTTGTCTTTTTAGGCATTCTTTTTTCTTCTGCTAATTTTGCTTTTTCTTGTCTAAGAGTCTCTTCAACCAACTGGGCTATTTCTCGTTGTCTTTGCTCATATTTTAGCTGATTTTTACTTTTTTGGGTTGTATTTGTTACCTTACTACTAGTGCTTTTATTATTTTGTTTGATTCTTTGTTCCTTTTCTTCTTGACGCTTTTTGCTATTATTTTGCTTTTCTTCTTGTTTTTCTCTTTTTTTCTTATCTCTTTTTGTCTCAAGCGCCCTCTTTCCTTTATTTTTTCCCAAATTATTCACTCCTAATTTTTAATAACATTTGTAGTATAACAAAATTTCACTTTTTTTGCAACAGTACTTTACAAAAAACACACATTGTTCACAATAATGAAATATTTGTTATTCAAAAAACTTGTTTACTATGTTATTATTATATGCAAATTTTGTTATATATGTTTTTTCTACTTGTTCATAAGCTATGTTTTTAGGGGTAGTTTTTGTTATAATTTGTAAAATTGATAAAACTATTAAAAGTACTAACACTCCTCTTAGTAATCCATATAAAGCTCCACCTAATTCGTTAAACTGTTTCAGCATCGGCATTCTTACAGCTAAATTCGCAAGTGCTGAAACGAAATTTAATCCTATTCTTAATCCTACTAGTAAGATTATAAATACTCCTAACCTTACAATATTTATTGATAGCTCTTTGGCCGCTTCTTCCATCATTCCATCTTTGGCATCTTTAATTGTTATTCCTAAATAAGATGTCTGTTTATCCTTACCTTTACCTTTATCATTTTCCATATTCGCTAGTACTTTATCACATATACTATCTTGTATGGTTTCATCAATATAAGTTGTGTTTATTACTAAATTTGCTATTGGGTTATATAATATAACTGATATTAATAATGAAAAAAATACTGCCATTAATCCTATAGCCAAATTTACTAATCCTTTTTTATAACCTAATAACGCTGACAAGGCTATTAGTGCTACTACAAAAATATCTAAAACCATATATACCCCCTTTTATAATCATAATTTCACTATTTCTACTTTATTCCTGTATACTATTCCTGCTAGTTCATTTGATACTACTACATTTGTTATTTCTTGGTTTGCAATATATTTTTTTAATAGCCATGCATCTGTATTAACAAAATCTAATTCTGTTCCCAAATTTAATGCTATTACATTTTCTCTCGTATAAATATCTTTTATTACTTCTTTTATTACATATTCTTTTGATTCTCTTGTTGATGAATTTGATATTTGTAAAATTGAGTCTGCCGTAAACAAACCTGATGATTTCTCTTCAATAATTGCACTGTTGTTTGTTAATTCTATTGATGAAAATGTGACTTTTCTATCATCATTTTTACTAATAATTTCTTCTGTACCATTGTCTATTATTGATATTGCATCTGTATACATACATAATAATTTATTCTTTTCTTGATAATTTACATTTGTTATCAATCTACCTCTTTCTGCTTTATATGTACTTTCTACCGAGTCACTTGAATCTTCTTGCGCCTTTTCTATTGAAACTATTTTTACAGTTGATTGAACCATCGTTCCTGATGTATCTACCTCTGCTATTGCCAAATATTTGTTATCATTTGACATGCTTATATCTGCTGCTCTTGTTGATGATAAAAATGTTTTAAATATCAATTCTCCATCTGGTTGATATACTTCTATTACTGTTTTATAGATCGTATTTGATATAGCAATTGCTACATATCCATTTTTATTTACACTAATTTGAGAAATGTTTCCTTCTACTTTCTTTTCCCATTGTAAATCTTTATTAGTAATTAAGTAGGCTCTTTGTCCATCTTTTTCAGCTATTGCTATAAATCTGTTATTTGTATCAAATATAGGGGTTGATACTTCTATATTTAGAGTAGCTTCCTTGTTCCCTGATGAATTATATATATTAAAGTTGTTATTTGATAACATTCCAATATATTGACTGAATGCACATACTTGAGTATTCTCGTCTTCCATATCTATGCTTACAGCTTTTTCTTGCAAAACTTCTTTTTTCAGAATATTCTTGTCAATCCAATTGTGTATTGATTCTATTCTTATATATAAAATTACTGTAGTTACTAATGCTATTGCTAGTATTAATAATAACACTAGTAACACAAGTATTTTTTTATTTATATGCTTTTTTGGTTCATTCCAAAAATCCTTCATTTGTTTTTCTCCTGTTTATTGTTATGGAATTATTTTACTATATTTTGTGGAAAAAAGCAACTTATTTGCACAATCTGAATCAGTCCTAATACTCCGAAATAAAGGGTATGCATAAGTTATTAAGTTAGAGAATCCTATATTAGAACTTAAAACACCTCCGAATACATATTAATATTGATACAACAAACCTTTTATTATTTGATATATCTTTTTTTATCTTATCCTCGACGTTTTCAAGAAAACTATTTCCAAGCGAAACAGCCGTAGTAAATATTGATAAGATTATGATAATCCCATATATTACTTTTAATGGATTTGCCATTTTTGAAACTACATACGCTATTGGCAATTCTATTTGGGAAATTTTCTCTCCAGCATTTATCAATGTTAAAAAGATAATAATCCCTAAAATTAATGTGATTACTCCCATTATTATTGAAATTTTCAATACTTGTTTTTTTCGTTTATCTTTTTCTAAAAAACTCCTAAGGGTAATTAATACTGGAATCAACAGAATGCTATTATATCCTGCATACAGAATACTACTTATTAACCATTTAAATTCCCCTATTTTTGCTATTTCAAGTGAATTAAAGTTTTTCATTGCAGTACCTATATTCAAACTTCCTAATAATATTATGAATACTATTACAAATGGTACTATAAGTTCGTTTACTCTTACTACTCCTTGAATATCTTTTTGAAATATAAAAAAGCATATTAATGCTAAAAGTGAACTTCCTATGATATGATTTATTTTTAGTTGCTCTTCAAAATATGCTCCAAATCCTGCTATCATTATAAAAAATGTTATTAATACAAATATATTTATAATATAACTTATAATAATTTTTATTTTTGATTTCCCGGATTTTGTTATTACATCTAAAAGCTCTTTATAATTTTCTACTTGGACAGTTTTTACTATCATTAAAACTTTATATATTACAAAACTCATTAGTAGTGTAGATACTGCTAGTCCTACTAATCCTTTTACTCCGTAAGCATAAAAGAATACGTATATTTCTTGTCCTGATGCAAACCCAGCACCTATTAATGTTCCTATAATTACAAAAACTATTTTAAAAATTTTTTTCATAAAATAAAAACCTCCATATTGCTATTATATGAAGGTTTTCATTGTTTTATAATTGTTTATTTTATTTTTTTCTTCTTCTAACTATCCATATAATTATTCCTATTATAATTATTAATACTGGTATTGTAAATATTACTATAAGAACTATTATATGTTGAGTTTGCGTAGCTGTATAAGTTACTTGATCTATACTTTTTCTTGTTGCAATTTCTTCTTCTCTATCTACTAAGTATGATATTGAGTCTAATGCTAATATTCTATTGTTTTCATATATTATAACTCCATATTGTGTTGTATTAGATAATGGCATATCAGTTATCCAATAGTTTTCTCCATAAATTACCATTTTTGATTGAACAGCTGCCTCTCCTTTTTCTTCGTCTTTATCTTTTATTGTTTTAACTAATTCTGCACCAACTGTAAATGGTCCTCCCTCATCAGAATTTATTTTAGTCATTGATGAGTTTGTAAGGTCTTTTCTAAATAAAGCTTTATCACTTGCTTGTAACAATACTGTTGATGTTACTTTCTTCTCGTCTAATTTTTCTTTTTCTAATATGTTAACCTTTGTTGGATTTAAGAATAATACTTTTTTATCTGTAGAATAAAGGTTTTTTGTTGCTGTTCCTGATTGAATATCTGGTGTTATTATGTTTGGCATATTTGATAACATTTTATTGCTATCTGTTTCCATTATAAATCCTGGTTCAAATGGTTCTACTCCATATTCTGCTAATATTTTATTTACATTTGGCATATCTACTTTTTCTCCTACAGCAGAGTTAAACCATAATATGTTCTTTCCAGCTTTAATATAATCAGTAATAGCTTTTGTTGCAATGTCATCAAAGTCTTTTCTTGGTGTCATAATAGCTAGTGTATCACAATCGTCAGGTATTTTTCCTGTTGATATTATATTAAGTGTTTCTATTTTTGTTGTTTCATTTTCTAAAAGAGCTTTTAGTGTTTGCATATAACTATCTAATTCAAAATCAGAATATCCACTTAAAACATATACTTTAGGGTCTTTGTTTGAAGTTAGAGATATGATTGAACTTGTTAATTTTTCATCAGCTACACTCATTACTTCTCCTGTTGTTGAGTCATAAGTTTCTAAGTCTGATACTACTATTTCTTTTGATTTATCTCCATATTCCATTACTATTGCTTGTTGATCTGCACTTTGAATTGAATATTTATTTGCTATATCAACTCTTTCTGTTGATTTTACAGTTTCTACTTTTATATGGTCATTTGCTTCTTTAAATTGTTTTGCTAAATTATAGTTTTGGTCTGTATCATCAATATTAATAAAATATACGTTTACATCTTTATCTATATTTTGATTTTTTATTTTTTCTTTTGATTCTTTTGATAATGAATATGCTTTATCTTTACTTAAATCTATTGGCGTTATCTCTATTTTTTGCATTACTAATGATATTGCAATATATGCAGCTACTATAGCTGCTACTAATATAACTGTTGTTGTTCCTTCAATTAGCCATTTTTTCTTTACAAGTTGAATAAATTTATTTGGCTTTTTATCTTTCTTTTTCTTCTTTTTCTTTTTTGATTTATCTTCTATAACTTCTTTATTATTAGATGTTTCTCCTTTAGTTTCTATTGGGTTACTTTCTTTTTTTACAGTTTTTTTCTTCTCTTCTGCTTTGCTAGTATTATTCTTTGTTGTATCTTTTTTCGTTTCTGTTTTAGTAGTATTTTTCTTTGCTGTATCTTTTTTTACTTCTGTTTTGTTAGTGCTTTTATTTGTTGTATTCTTTTTCTGTGTACTTTTACTTGTTGATTGATTTTTTGAAGTATTTGCAGATGTATTCTTTTTAGTTTTATCTGTTTGTTTTGATTGGCTTTTTTTCTTTTCTTCTCCCACTTTATTCCCTCCTATCTTACACTTTTTCTTCTTTGAATAAATATTATTGTTAGTAGTAAGCACATTAATGTAAATGATACTAGTGATACTACTGCGGTTATATCAATCTGACCTACAAGGAATTTTGTAAGTAAATTGATTAAAGAGAATCCAGAAAATATAGGACTTAAATCTGGTAAAAACCATGAAAACATGAAAAATCCTATTGTTATTACACCTGCTATTATTTGATTTTCTGTTATGCTAGAAGCAAATATTCCAAATGACACATAAGCCATTGCTAATAAGAAGAATCCAAATAATGTTGTTAACGCTGTTAATAAATGTGGTTTTCCAAAATAGCAAAGGATTCCAAAATACATAAGTGTGCATAATTCTGTTACTAATATAACTAACATTGCTGCAATAAATTTTGCAAGTACTATTTTTAATATACTAACAGGTGATGTTAATATTAATTGTTCAGTCCCTGTTTTTCTTTCTTCCGCAAAAGTTCTCATTGTAAGTATTGGTACTATGAATGTTAATAGTGATGCTCCTGAATAAAATATATACTCAAAATTTGAGAATCCATCTGCTAATACATCTATATTAAAGAACATACTAAACAATATAAGAAATAGCCCTATAAATACGTATCCTACTGGAGTTAGAAAGTAAGCTTTAAATTCTTTTTTTAAAATTGCTCCCATTTTATTTCTTACCTCCTTCATCTATTATCTTCATAAATGCATCTTCAAGAGTTGCATCTGCTTTCTTCATTTCAAAAATTGTAATTCCTTCTTTAGCAAATTGTTCAAATACTTTCTTCCTTAAGTCTACATTTTTATCTGCCTCTAAAACATATTGTTTTGTTTTATCTTCATTTTCTTTTACTAGTTCTATAGATTTCAATCCTTTAATCTTATCTTTAACTTTATCTATTTTTCCTTCTGTATCTTCTACTGTTACATATATAGTATTATTTCCAACTACTTTTTTCTCTAAGTTATCTGGTGTATCAGTAGCTACAATTTTACCTTTGTTTATAATTATTACTTTATTACATATTTGACTTACTTCTGATAGGATGTGCGAGCTTAATATTACTGTATGTTTTTTTCCAAGTCTTTTTATTAAACTTCTAATTTCTGTTATTTGTTTTGGATCAAGGCCTACTGTTGGTTCATCCAAAATTAATATTTTTGGATCTCCTACTAAAGCTCCCGCCATACTAACTCTTTGCTTATATCCTCTAGATAAATTACGGATAAGCTTCTTTTGTACATCTTCTAATCCTGTTTCTTTTAGTATTTGTTGAACTTTTTCTTTTTTCTCTTTTCTGTTTACTCTTTTTAATTCTGCCATATATGTTACAAATTCTTTTACTGTTAAATCTGTGTATAGTGGCACTCCTTCTGGCATATAGCCAATTTCTCTTTTTGCTTTTTTAGCTTTTTTCTCCATATCATAACCAGCAACAATTACTTCTCCACTTGTTTGCTCTATATATCCTGTTATGATATTCATTGTCGTACTTTTACCGGCACCGTTTGGACCTAGTAACCCTATGATTTCGCCTTCATTTATTTTAAAGCTTATATCATCTAGTGCTACGAAGTTCCCATATTTTTTTGTAACGTTTTTTACCTCAATCACAAGATATTCCTCCTTCATCTAATATTACTGTATGTAATATTATCATTTTATGGTTTTATTGTAAAGTTTTTCACAAAAAGTTCACAATAAAAGTAGCAACTGATAGTAAAGAACATGAAAAAAAGAAAAAGTGAGTAATAAGAAAATTATATCTTATCTCACTTTTTCTTTTTTATTTTATATTTAAAACGTTAATAACTTTATTATGTACTACTCTGATCTTAATGCTTCTACTGGTTCTTTTTTACTTGCCATTTTTGCTGGTGCTAATCCTGCAAGTAGTGTTAGAATAACACTTAAGCCTATAAGTATTAACGCTTGAATTAGTGATAAACTTGCCATATTTGCTCCTAAGTCTGGTGCTTTTATTGCTGCAATTGCGTTTATTCCCATATTCAATAACATTGTTACACCAACTCCAATACCTCCTGAAATAAGTCCTTCGATAACTGTCTCTGCTTTGAATACTCTTGATACATCTTTCTTTCTAGCTCCTAATGCTCTTAATATACCTATCTCTTTTACTCTTTCAAGTACTGAAATATATGTAATTATTGCAATCATTATTGATGACACAACTAAAGATACTGCAACAAATGCAATAAGTACAAATGTTATTCCTGTTACTATATTCTTTGTTAAAGACATTCCCATTTCTACTGTATCGAAATATGTTATAACTAAATCTTCTCTATTTTTACTTTTTTGATCATCATTATATTTATTAATTATTTCTTTTACCTTATCTTTTCCTTCTGGATTATCTACATATATGTTAATTTTTATAGGTTTTTCTTCAGGTGCAATTCCCAATAAACTTACATTGTTATCATAATTATTAACAACTCCATCAAAAGCTTCTCCTGTGAATACATCTATTTCTTTATTTTCCAATTGAGCTTTTGCTATATCTGATTGCCTATTTTGTTCAATAACTTTTGATACAAGTGAACTTTTATATCCAAAAAGGTTACCATCTGCATTTCCATCTTTTGGTTTTAAAACTCCTACTACTTTTAAGTCAATTCCGTCTTTATCTATCATATTTTTCATATAAGCTTTATCTCCAGATTTATCTTGATAAACACCATTCTGATATTCATAGCAATCTACATTTGGAATTACTTTATATTTGGAATTTAAAATATCATCGTAATTATATTGTATAGTATCTAGTTTTACATCTTCATTGTTAGCTATCTTCTTTGTTATTTCAGTTAATTCACTTCTATCTCTGATATTTAATGCATATAATAGTGAATCATTTATAAGTCTATTTTTATCAGTTATAATAACAACTTCGTTATAATCTTTTGGAAGCTCTCCTGCTAATATATCATAACTATTTTTTAAAATCTCATCATTGTCTGATATTTGTTGAAAATATTGTTTAGAGCTAAGTGATGTTCCCACATTTTCCTCTGTTGCAGTACTATTAGTTGAAATTAGTAAATCTGTACTTGTATAGTCGTTGTTTTTATCTGAATATAGCTTTAAACTAACACCATAGTCGTATCTGATTTCAGTAGCTACATCTTTTAACTCGCTATTATTGTCTATAAATTTTTTAAATTCCTCTAGATTATTTTTTGATATTGCATACCCTTCTGATGGTTTTATAACTTGTGTTACGTCATCAGTTGATGCAATTTTACCGTCTTGTGCTTCTACTTTTTGCTCTTTATTAGAAACTAAACCGTTGATATCTAAAGTTTCAGCAGTTTCTGCTACTTCGATTGGAAAGCTTCCAACAAATTGTGTTGTTTTTGATTTTACAATATCTTGTACTCCAGTTGATATTGAAAGAATCAATGCAATTCCTATAAGTCCTATTGATCCTGCAATTGAAACTAACGTAGTTCTTCCTTTTTTATTTAATAGGTTTTTGAAAGATAATCCTAAAGATGTTATAAAAGACATTGAGGTTTTTTGCTTCTTTACTTTACCTTCTGGTGCAGATATTTTTTCTTTTTCTTCTTCTTTTATTGGATCAGAATCATGTATAATTAAACCATCTTTTAGTTCAATTATTCTCGTTGAATATTCCTCGGCTAACTCTCCATTATGTGTTACCATTATAACTAATCTTTCTTTACTTATCTCTTTTAGAATATCCATAATTTGAACACTTGTCTTTGAATCCAATGCACCAGTTGGCTCATCTGCAAGTATAATATCTGGATCATTTACAATTGCTCTTGCAATCGCAACTCTTTGCATTTGTCCTCCTGATAATTGTTTAGGTAATTTATTTATATGATCTCCTAAACCTACCATTTCTAATGCTTTTTTAGCTTTCTCTCTTCTTATTCTTTTGCTAACCCCTGAAAGAGTTAATGAAAGCTCTACATTTGCTATAAGAGTTTGATGTGCTATTAAATTATAGTTTTGAAAAACAAATCCTATTTTGTTATTTCTATATGCATCCCAATCTTCTGATTTATATTTTTTTGTTGAAGTCCCTTCAATTATTAAGTCTCCTGATGTGTATTTGTCTAATCCTCCTATTATATTTAATAATGTAGTTTTACCACTACCACTAGCTCCCAAAATAGAAACAAATTCTTTTCTTCTAAAGTCTAAGTCTATTCCTTTTAAAACATGTTGCACATTATCTCCCATTTTGTAGTCTTTGATGATCTTTTTTAATTTGAGCATTTTTTCTCCCCTTTCTTTCATTTTTATAATTTATAACTATAATAAATAAACACCTTTGATAATAAATTATTCATCTATAATATTTCTCATTTTCTGTTAGTTATTTCTGGGTATAAGAGCTGCTATTCTTCCTGCAAAGTCGCCAAAGTTTTGTGATTGAATAATTACTTTACCTGGTCCTGTTAATCTTGTTAAAAATAATCCTTCTCCACCTAATAATTTATTTTTTAATCCTTTTACTGTTTCAATTTCATATTTTACAGTTGGTTCAAAAGCTACTACATTACCTGTATCTACTTTTAATACTTCTCCTTCTTGTAATTCTTTTGTAACTGGATCTCCATCTACTTCTAAAAATAAAGTTCCTGTTCCTGAAGCTTTTTGTAAAATAAATCCTTCTCCTCCAACTAATCCTGCTGAAAATTTCTTTGTAAATTCTACTTTTAGATTAACACTGTCTTCTGCACATAAAAATGCTCTTTTTTGTAATACCATTCCTCCAGGTAATTCTGAAAGATTAACTGGTATAATATCACCTGGAACAGTTGCAGCAAATGCTATTTTTGCATTATCTGTTTCTGCTGTATATGAACTCATAAATATTGATTCTCCTGTAAACATTCTTCCTAAACTTTTTGCTACTCCACCACGTGCATTTGTTGACATTTCTATGCCTTCTGTTTGCCATGCCATTCCACCACTTTGTGTATACATTTCTTCTCCTTTATTCAAAGTTACTTCAACTGTTGGTACTGTTTTTCCTAAGATTTCATACTTCATTTCTATTCACTCACCTTTCTAATATTCTTTATTTTATCATAAGCGATGTCAAGTTTTCAACAAATTTTGACTTTTTTCATAATTTATAAGATGACATTTTTTGTCAAAAAAAAAAATATCTATGTATAAACATAAATATTTTTTAATATTTGCTAGAAATTAAAAATCTCTAAATTTATTAAAATGGTGAGCCAGGAGGGTCTCGAACCCCCGACCCCAGGCTTAGAAGGCCTGTGCTCTATCCAGCTGAGCTACTGACCCACGTCTTACGGACATTAATTATAATAACATAAAACATACTATAAGTCAATATTTATAACCAAAATTTTCTCATACTGGATTTATTATTGCATCTTTTGAGTCTTTTTTAATATTAAAAGTTCATCAGAGTTTTCTAAAATAGTATAATCTTCACTACTTTCTTTTACATTATCAAGAAATTTAGCGATTCCGTAATTGTTTAAAAACTCTTGTTGTCTTTCTTCACCATGGCGAGCACTATATTTAAAACATATTAATGTATCACTATATTCATTCTCAAGCCAATATTCCAAAGTTGAAAATTGAAAGAAAGCACCGCTAATATAGTCAATTCTATCTAAAATATCGTATTTCCAATATGATGGTAGTTTTTCATCTGTAACACCTAAAAAATGAATTTTAGCAGAATTATCAATTACATCATTTATATGTTTTAATGTATTAATTTCTCTTTTTGTAACTAATATTTTATCCTTAAATCCTTCTATATTTTCATTATATATACTCCAAAAAACAAGTGAGTTATTTGTAAATCCTGAAACAAATATCATAATTATATATATTGCTGAAATTATATACGGTATTTTAAATCTAGTTAAATAAGTTGTACATATAAAAGTTATATAAATTGTTAAGATCCACATTAAATAATAAGATTTATAATAGTAATATTCAGATACTTTTCCTAATTTAAATCCTACATACAATATGAATACAAAAGCCATCTCCCATATAGTAATAAAAAATAATGTATTATATTTCTTTTCCTTAAACACTTTATAAAAATAGTAAATAATGAATGGTATAAAAATATAAAAGCTGTAATTTTGATTGTATATACCTTCAGCATTTGAAGAAATATCGGTATATTTATCTACATTAAGAATGATTGAACGTAACACAAATTGATAAATGCCAATAACAGCAGGAATAATTAATGTATAAAGTATATACGATATATTTTCAAAATAGAATTTTTTCTCTTTTTTATAATTATGCACTATTTTTTTTATTTCATTTGCAAGTATTGCTAGATATACAACTGGTACAAAATAGCCATAAGAGAAGAAAAGCCCAAAATTTAATAAAAAGGATACTATATACAACTCTAATGTGCTTTTATTAGACTCTTCTCTTTGCTCATTGACTATTATTATACTGATTATAATGTTTAATGCAACTGTTAAGTATTGAAATCCACTAAATATGCTTAAAAGTGGATAACCTATTGTAAAAACAGTTCCTAAGATTATTGCAAATATTTCTTGTTTTATATTCTTGGCTTTCTTTGACAATAAGGAATATAACAACATTCCCATAAGAAACAAAGAACATAAATCAAAACCTTCAAATAATTTAAAAAATGAATGTTGATCTAATATATGTGAAAAGCATTTAAATAAAATACCTACATTACAATAAGCTCCCGTAAGAAACAACTGTGGATTACGTGTAAAAAATGGAAGGTTAGGAAACCCATCAAATAATAACTTTGAGTTTTTATAAAATTCGAAAGCATATCTGTAATGCACTTCAGCATCACTAACGTTATAATCAATCTGTTCTAACCAATTAAATTTAAATCCTGCAACTAGTATAATTAAAATCAGCAAAATACTGCAAAATATTAAATCTGTTTTTTTAATGTAATACTTTTGAATTTCTTTTTTCTTTATTATTTTATAAAGTAGAAAAATCTCAAGTATTATTAGAGGTATAGATAAATTTGTAATTGTACATAAAATGTTAAAAATGTAGTAAATATACGTAATAAAAATGTGCCATGAAATTAATATACAGAAATTTACGCCTATTGTACTTATAAGTGGCTTTTTTTCATCTGTTCTTTTAATTAAAGTGTATGTTGTAAAAACTATAAATAGAAATACTAAATATAATATTGCCATATATTAACTCCTTATATTATTTACTTTTTATTACATTGCTTCCCAAAATGCTTTGTATGTTCTGTAAGCTGAATATATATCATATTTACTTGTTACTTCATAAGGTGAATGCATTGATAGTAGTGGAACACCACAGTCTATTACATCTGCACCTTTATTTGCTAGAATGTATGCTATTGTTCCGCCTCCGCCAATGTCAACTTTCCCTAGTTCTACTACTTGATATTTAATATCATTTGATTCCATTATATGTCTTATATACCCTACAAACTCTGCATTTGCATCTGATGCTCCTGATTTTCCTCTTGCTCCTGTATATTTATTTAAACTCATTCCTTTTCCTAGAAATCCTGCATTTGGTTTGTCAGAAACTGATGCGTATATTGGATCAAATCCTGCATCTACGTCTGCTGATAACATTTTTGAATAGCAGAATAATTTCTCCAATAAGTTTGGTTTATTTATTCCAGATTTATTTAATAATTCTGATATGAAATAATCGAATACATGTGATTCCATTCCAGTATTTCCCATACTTCCTATCTCTTCTTTATCAGATAAGATACATACTGCTGTTTTTCTTACTTTTTCAAGTTCCATCATTGCTGCAAATGATGTGTATGCACAAACTTTATCATCTTGTCCATACGCAGCTACCATGCTTCCATCAAATCCTAGCGTTCTAGCTTTGAATGCCGGAACTAATTCTAGTTCTGCACTTGTTAAATCTTGTTCTGTAATTCCATATTTAGTATTTAATATTGATAGAATATTTAATTTAACGCTTTCAGGAATCTTCTTATCCCCGTCTCCGTAAGGGATACTTCCGGCTAATAAGTTTAAGTCTTCACCATTAATTCCATCTTTTAATTTCTTTTGCATTTGTTCTTGCGCTAAATGAGGTAAAAGATCTGTTATTGTAAATATAGGGTCGTTTTCAGCTTCACCTATATTTATAAATACTCTTTCACCATTTGTCTTCACTATGACACCATGAATACTTAATGGAATTGTTGTCCATTGATATTTCTTTATTCCTCCATAATAATGTGTTTTTAAATATGCGAATCCACCATCTTCATACAAAGGATTTGGTTTTAGGTCTAATCTTGGTGAATCTACATGTGCTCCTACTATATTAATTCCTTTTTCTAAAGATTCTTCTCCTATTACTGCTAAGTACATACTTTTATCTCTGTTTACATAGTATACTTTATCACCTGGATTTAATTTTTCTACAGTTGCTATATCTCTAAAACCTTTGCTGTCAGCATGTTCTTTAGCTCTTGCTATAAATTCTCTTTCTGTCTTTGCTCTATTTAAAAAATCCATATATCCTTGTGAAAATCTATATATTACGTCTTTTTCTTCTATGTCCATTCCTTCCCAGCCTGTTTTATCATTTTTAAAAAGCTTTTCTTTTAATTGTTCTTCCATTTTCATTTTCCTCCTTGCTTTTATTTATTACACAATAAGTATATCATAAGTTTTTAATTTTTCTACCCTAATTATTCAATTATTATATGATTTTTTATGAAAATTTATCTTTTTTTTGACTTTTTTACCTATTTATAGAGTTTTTTTTGAACTTTTTGTTGACTTCTATTATTTTTTTTGCTACAATTTCCTTAATAAATCATATTATTTATATGTTTTATTTTATTTTTTGTTTATTGAACTAGATTTCTCCTTTGTAAGTTATCTAGTTCTTTTTATGTCTATTATATTCTATGTAATTTTAATATATGAAAAAAAAAGAAATGTTTTATGCTCTCGCTCCCTAAAACATTTCTTTTTTTATACAATCATCTTATATTCATATATATATTCAAAATCGATAATTCTTAAGGCATTCTCAACAATTTTTTAATTTTCACCTTTTAATTTTTCTGCTCTATCTGCTGCTATCAAGTTGTCTATCATCTCGTCTAATTCTCCATTTAAAAAGTTTTCCATTTGGTAAATACTCATTCCTATTCTATGATCTGTAATTCTACCTTGCGGATAATTATAGGTTCTGATCTTTTCACTTCTATCTCCTGAACCTACTTGCGATTTTCTAGCGTTTGCTACTTCACTATCTTGCTTTTGTTTTTCTATATCATATAATTTTGTTTTTAACATTCTCATAGCATAATCTTTATTTTGAAATTGTGACCTTTCAGTCTGACATTCTACTACAATTCCTGTTGGCTCATGTATTAATCTAACTGCTGATGATGTTTTGTTTATATGTTGTCCCCCAGCTCCTGAAGCCCTAAATACTTCCATTCTTATATCAGCTGGATTTATATCTATTTCTACATCTTCTACTACTGGTAACATTGCTACTGTTGCTGTTGACGTATGAATTCTTCCACTACTTTCTGTGTCTGGTACTCTTTGAACTCTATGAACTCCGCTTTCAAATTTTAACCTACTATACACTCCTTTTCCTGTTATCATAAATGAAATTTCTTTGTATCCACCCAATTCCGTAGCATTTTCATTTAATACATCTACTTGCCAATGTTTTTTCTCTGCATACATAGTATACATTCTAAATAACGTTCCTGCAAATAAAGCTGCTTCTTCTCCTCCAGCTCCACCTCTGATTTCACATATTATATTTTTGTCATCATCTGGGTCTTTAGGAATTAGCAAAATCTTTAATTCTTCTTCTATTGCCGGTAGTTTGTCTTTTGATTCATAATATTCAGCTTCGGCAAGTTCTTTTAGTTCTTTGTCTTCCATCATTTCTTTTGCTTCTTCCATTGTTTGTTTTGTCTTTTTGTATTCTCTATATTTTTTCACTACATCTTCTATACTTGCATGCTCTTTCATAAGCTTTTGCCATTCAGTTTGATTAGATATTACTTCTGGGTCACTAATCATTTTAGTTAACTCTACATATCTTTTCTCAACTTCTTCTAATTTATCAAACATGGTTTGTAATCTTCCCTTCTTTCTTATCTCTAAAATACCGTCTATTATTATATCATTTTTTACTTATATATTCAAGCAATTTGGTAACGTTTTCCTAATATTAAAAATATTAATAAAATCGGGTGCCTGTTACACCCGATTTTATTAATTACTCTTTCTGCAATAGCAAAAAGTGATAAAACCTAATACCAATATAACTAATAATATTAGTCCTGGTACTTTTTCTTCATATAGTGCTACAAAATGTACTGCACATAGAAAAGCGATGTCTCCTATAAGAGATCTTAAGCTCCGTACTACAAAAGAATCACCGCAATCAAAATATTCTGCAACAATAATTCTTGTAAAATCATATAGCGCAAGTACAAATATTGCAACATTTATGAAGAAGAATGAGTTTAATATCATAATGTGGATTTTTCCTTTCTAGAATAAAGCAGCCTCAATCTTATTCTTTTACAGGTAATGAATAAGGGGCACCTCAATATTCTAAGTTACTTTAATTATAGCATATTTGCAGGTTTTTTTCAAATTTTTTCAAATGCCTTCTTGCAATTTTTCTTGGTAATTCTATTTTAAAACTACATAGTTAAAATCTATTTTTTTATCATCTAAAATTTGTTTTTCTCTATTTGTACATGTGAAAATAATTATTTGCCTATTTGAAAATTCTTTTGATAAATATATTAAGATATTTTCTAACCTTTTGTTATCGTAATATGCAAAACTTTCATCTAAAATTATAGGTAATTTTTCTTCTGACAAATCATTAATCATTGATAATCTTAAAGATAAATACAACTGATCAATCGTCCCAATACTTAATTTATTTGCGGTAACATAATC
Source organism: uncultured Clostridia bacterium (assembly GCA_947625665.1). Classification (GTDB taxonomy): domain Bacteria; phylum Bacillota; class Clostridia; order TANB77; family CAG-508; genus CAG-269. The sequence goes on from CANQPF010000010.1 coordinate 23,774, forward strand.
TCCATTTTCTTGTTCAATTATTAATCCTTGCTCATCATTGTACATAGCTTTCGAATATTTGCCTTTTGTTATTATCCCTATGTTTTGAGAAATTTGTTTTGTGAATTTTGGCGTTACTTCTTCCTTCATTTTCTGATATGATGAGGTTAACACTTCTTTTGCAAGTTCTATACTCCTATTTTTATTTTTGATGTTTACATATTTTATTTTATCGTTCACTAGCTTTTCTTCCAAGTTGGATAAATTATCCAACTTTGGTTCAATATTATTTTTATCCAATTCATATTGATGTATTTCCAAGTTTTTCCTGTTCAGTAGATTTTGAATTGTTTCAATTTCGTTTTCAATATTTTTTTCATTTTTTAAATTATTTATTTTAAATTTATTTTTTATTTTTTCTTTTTCTAGATTTGTTTCTAAATTTATTTTTTCTTTTTTTGTATTTATTTCATTTTTTATTATTTTATTATTTTCATTTATTATATTTATTTCATTTTCTATTTTATTTTTTTCTAATTTTATTTCTTCTAATTCTTTATTTTCTATTTTTTTATTTAATTTATTTTTTAAATTATTTTTTAAAAAAATATAAAAAATTAAAACCGTTGGTACCGTAAGAAGAAAAATATAATTAAAATATTTATTTTTTATTAAAATAAATTGAAAAATATTTATAAAAATAACTAATAAAAATATTAAAATTATATTTTTATTTAATTTTTTTATTTTGTTTTTTATTTCTTTTTTATTTTCTGAAATATCTTTTTCTATTTTTTCTTCTTTATTTTCTATTTTATTTTTTTCATTTATTAAATTATTTATTTTTTCTAAATTTTCTTTTTCTATATTTTCTTGAATTTTTATTTTTTCATTTCCTAAAAATTTTTTATCACTTATTTTTTTTATTTCTTTTGCAATAGCAACTTCTTTTTCTAGTTCTCGAATCTCCTCTTGAAGTTTATTTTTGTTCTCTTCTATATCATACTGCATGTCTTTATAATCTTCTAATTTTTCTTTTTCTTCTTGTAACTCAGCTATTTCTCGTGTTAAAATATTTATCGGCTTCTCTCTAGATCTTTCTGTACCTACTTCATCTAACTGTTTTCTTTTTAACCTATCCATTGCTATTCTATATGAAACGTTGTCTTCTCCTGTTCCAACTAAATTTGAAATTTTTTGAATTAACATGTGTTGATTGTTATCACTTAATTTTACTTCTTGTTGCTCTGTTAAAAAAGTTGATTTAAACAATTCTTCATCGACACCAGTTTGTTCTATAAAAAATTCATTTCCTTTTGTTTTGTCGATATTAAATTCTTTAGAAATGTCCTCCATTTTCTCATTGTATATTGTTGGATTCTTCTTTTTAAAATTCCTAAAAATTTCATATTTTTTATTATTATCCAATATATATTCTAATTTTCCAGAAAATTCTTCATTATTCCAAGGTGTATACTTTTCAAAGTCTGAAAGTTCTTTTCCATTTTTTTTCTTTGAAATACCATAAAAAGAAGTTGTAATAAAATTCAGAAGAGTTGATTTTCCAACTTCATTCTCTCCATATATTACATTTATTCCATCTTTTAACTCTATATTTGTACCTTTTAACTTACCATATCCATTTATATGCATTTTATTTATTTTCATACTGTACCCTCCAGTATATCTAATCCTATTTCAATTGCTTTTTCTATAATCTGTTTTTCTTCTTCATCATGTTCTTCTTCTAATTTTGTTATCATTTCTTTTACATACAAACCTTTTAAGGTTGTATCATTAGCTATCTTTTGTAAGTCGTAATTCATTTTTGTTTTTTCTTTTATCTTTATTATCTTATCATTCTCAATCAGTTTATATAAATCATAAACATCTATTTCAAAATTTCTTTTTCCAATTAATACTACTTTTGCTAGTTCTTTTTCTTGTATTGGTAATTCATTTATCTTTTCAACTAATTCTTCTTTTGATAAAATTGGCGTTACATCTATTTCTTTCTCGACAAAATATATTTCATTCAGTTCAACAAATTTTGTTGTTAAATTACTTTTTGAAGATTCTTCTTTGTTAATTTCTCCTACTATCATTCCACGTTTTCCAAGTTCATCAAATCCAAGTGGAAACGCAGAACCTGGATATACTATGTAATTCTCATAATTAGGTTTATGTATATGTCCCAAAGCAATATAGTCAAATCCTTTAGATAAAAGTTCTTTTTTTGATATTGGATTATATTGATTTTCTACCGCCTGAGATGCATCTATATCACCATGCATTACTAATATATTTAATTTATTGGGATTTTCAATTTCAAGTTCAGATATATTAGAATCTTTACAATAAAAGTCTTCAAATCCAAATCCGTATATATCAGCTTCAGGTGTATTGACTTTTTCTATTTTTCCTTCAAAAATCTTTACATTGTCACTCCACTTAAATTTATTATAATACGAATTCTTTATATAAGGATCATGGTTTCCTGGCGCTATATATATTTTTGTATCTGATATTTCTTTAAACAAATTGTTTATATACTCTATCGTAGTTTTTCTTATATATTCTTGTTCATACAAATCTCCTGATATAAACAAAGTATCAATTTGGTTTTCTTTTATATATTCAATTACTTTCTTAAATACCTTTCTTTGCTGTAGTCGGCATAGTTCTCCTAGTCCTTCTTTGTCTGATAAGTTGACAAAAGGACTATCAAAGTGCAAATCAGCTATATGTATAAACTTCATTATTTTTAATCCTCCTTCTGTGGTTCTTTTGAAGAAAAAACCTTTGCACGTGCAAAGGTCCTTTTGGTTTTATTTTATTTTTCTATTTTTCAGTATCGGTTGCATTTGCAGTTCCATCATCAATTGGCCCAAATAATTCATCAAATTTAGCTTCAAGTTCTTTTTGTAAATCTATTACATCATCATCAAAGTCTGGAATTATTGATGATGTAGAAGGTTTTTCTTCTAAAATAGTTCCTGCTCTTCCACCACCAGTGGATCCTGCTGCTCCTGCAGTTGTTGTAGCAGCCCCTGTTACTCCTGCTGTTCCTGCAGCCGTAGCTGCACCTGCCGTAGTCACATTGTTTCCTGAGTTTGTATCATTATTTTCTTCTGTTGCAGATGTAGCTGTTGAAACTTTTTTAGATTGTTCATTTTCTAAATCATCAAATAGCTCATCCAATGATTCTATTTTTAAATCTTCAACCTTTTCTGGTTTATCTTCATATGGATTATATGGATTAAACTTTCTCCATTCACCTCTTTGTATTTCACCAATATCATTATGGCTAATTTCCACTGCTGCCATTTCTTTAGCCATAGGATGTTTAAAGTAATAAAACTTATTTGCCTGAATTGGTCTAAGACCTCTGGCATAAATGATACACAAATCGTTATCCATTCGTCCAAGCTCATCTGGAGTAAGTAGAGCTCTCGCCATTACATTGTCTGAAACACTCTTTCCTGTCTTCCAGTTTGACCTATCTCGATTTATAGATATACTATCTCTTTCTATTGTCTTCTCTCCCAGCGCCTTAGAGAAATATTCCAAAGTTTTAGAAGAGTTACTTCCTAAGAATACATGAGTATCGCAGTTACCCATAATAGTTTCATACGACTTTTCATAAACTGCTTCCAACTGATCCACATTTTGTAGAATAACACTAAAAGAAATTCCTCTACTTCTACTTGTTGATATTTTTTTGTCAAAGTCTGGTATTTGTCCAATATTTGCAAACTCATCCAAAATAAAGAATGTTGGAACTTTTAATTTTCCTCCACCTTGGTCAGCAAAATCGTATAATTGTTGAATCATTTGAGAGAAGAAAATTGTTAACAAGAAATCATAAGCTCCATGTGTGTCTGAAGATATTACATATACAGCTGTTTTCTCGCTTCCTATTTCTTCAAAATTTATTGTATCTGTTGATGTTAATTCTGCTATTTCTTTAGAATCGAATTTACCTAATTTTGATTGTAATGTACTTAAAATTGAACTATATGTTTTCTCTGGCGCTATCTCGATAGATTTATAGTTCATTCTTGCTGGGTGGTCATAAGGTAATTTTGAAATTAAATCTGTTAATAAATTGCTTCCACCACTTGTATTAGCTGCTCTAACCAACTCAGCACAACTTGATAGATTTTGTTCTTCTTCTGGTCTTGTTGCTATTAAATAATATATCAATGCTTTCAATAACATCTCTGCACTATCATCCCAGAACGGGTCTGAACCCCCACCTTCTACTTTTTGTCCTTTTACTATTGTGTTAGCTATTACGTCTACATCTATTTCTGAATTTATATGCATTAAAGGATTATATCCATCACTGTATTGCGGTCTTACTAAGTTTAAAACTTTTATTTTATATCCATGTTCCTTTAAATATCCTGCTGTTTTATCATAAAGCTCTCCTTTTGGGTCTGTAAATACATAAGATCCTAAAAGTTGATGAGCATTCGGAATTGAATAAGATGAAGACTTACCAGTACCAGATCCGTCCAACTATTAAAACATTTAAGTTACCTCTTTTATCCAAAGGTAAATAGTTGTTTTCCGCTAAAATCATTCCATGTTTTTTACTTAATAATGTATATTGCTCTCCATTTTTACACCAATCACTTGAACCATGTTCAATATCTGTAAATTCATTTTTAGGTGCTGCTTTTATAAATCCTATTGCAAAGAAAATTGTATACATAACAGTCTCTACTAGTAATACACTAAAATACTTTCCAAATATACCGCATCTAAAGACACATCTAAATCCTTCAATAGGATTTGTTATTGTCCTTGCAAATTCTTGCACGGCCAATTGAAAAGCATTACTTTGTTGATAATTTTGTGTAATGTGATATGCATAAGTCAATGCTGGAGTCAGTAGCATCGCTAGAACTACCCAAACCACAGCATATATTATAAAATATTTCTTGCTTTTTCGCATTGCACCAGATACTTTGTAATTCATCTTTTCACCTTCTCTTTGGTTTTTTATAATTTATCAATCTGCTGTTTATAATTTTAATTATTTCTTTCATCTTGTTCTATTTCTCTAGAAGAATTGTCTTTTGCACTAGCTATTGTATACTCATTCGTTCCTTCTAAAGATTTTCTCATACTGTCTTGGTTTATATCATTATGCACTTTTATTATTCTTGGATTTTGGAAATCTATTTTTTCTAATAATTCGTCAATCTCCTGTTTAGTTAAATCTTCTATATTTTTTCCCAATTTTGCAGCCAATTCTTCTAAAGCCATCATCTCAGCATTTTTTATTTCTTCCATTTCTTTATCAGATACTAGCCCATTAAAATATGTTGATCCAAGTCCAGCTGCTTCACAAACAACTTGCTTATCCTCATCAAAAATTATCATATTTACAGCATTCTCTCCATTACAACTCGCAGTGTCTTCATTTATTTTTCCTTGTGCCATTAATATACTCTCCTCCTTAATTTTATCTTATTTCGAATGCGAAGTAAGATTTATACGGTTTTAATTTACATTTTCCTTTTACTTCATTCTCTTTATCATCAAAATAAAGTTTTGGTTTAACTTCTTCGACTGTATCCAAATCTATAATAGTTATAGCTCTTTTGAGGTTTGGTGTATATTTAAATTCCTTATATATCACTTTTTCCGGATTTATTGTGTTATATGTAAATTGTGATGGCTTTTTGCCTATTCTAACTTCATTTCCAATTAAAACACCTGAATTAATAATTACCTTATCCTTGCCAAAAGATAACATAAGTAGTTGATTTCCATATTTGCGTGGTTCGTCAACATAAAAAGTTTTTCTATTTAAATCCCCTACCATGTCTGCTGTACATTCTAATTTTTCCAAAGTATATTTAGGATATTTATTTAGATATTCTCTTTTAGTTTTATTTACTTGGTAAATCACTGTATTCATACCTTCTTGGTCTGTAATACTAAAATGTTTTCCTTGTAAACTAGCCATTTTATTCTCCTTTCTATGTAATTCGCATAGTTCATCTTTTGCTTATGCTCTTAATTATAATATAATAAAATTGCGTTGTCAATGGATTTATCTGGGTTTTAAGCTTCTCTAGGAGCAAAACTTGAAATTTTATCCATTTTTTCAAAAATCTCTCTTTCTTCTTTAGATAGCCTCTTAGGAACCATTATTCGAACTTCCGCTATAAGATTTCCTCTCTCGCCATTTGCTTTTAGGTAACCTTTTCCAGGAATTGTAACTGTATCTCCACTTTGAGTTCCTTGAGGTATATATACCTTATTTTCTTCTTTATCTATTGTTTTAAATTTTATTCTTCTTCCTAAAGCCGCTTCCCATGGAGTTATCTCTAATATAGTATATAAATTATCACCATTTAATTTTAGTTTTCTATCATTTTGAATATTTATCTCTATTATTAAATCTCCTGGTTTTCCACCATTTTTACCTTCTTTACCTTGTCCAATCAAACGTATCTTTTCTTTTGGTCTAATACCTTTAGGGATATTTAATGAAAAAGTCTTTAATCCTCCTTCACTGTTTTTTAATGAAATCTTCTTCTCTAATCCGTAGAAAGCCTCATAAATATTTACAGTTATAGAAGTTTCAACATTTTCTCCTTTTACAGGTTTTGCATATACTCTTCTTGGTTGCTCTGTAACTTCATTTCCAAAAAACATGTTTCGTAACACTTCTTTAGAATTTCCATTTTTTTCAAAAATACTATTTTTACTCCCTATGTATGAATTCCACTTTCGATCATATTTTCTTCTTGTTGATGGTATTGAAAGTATTTTATATGCTTCATTTATATCTTTTATTCTCTCTTCTGCTAATTCATTTCCCACATTCAAATCTGGATGGTACTTCTTTGCAGCTCCTCTGTATGCTACCTTTATTTCATCCATTGTAACTCTATTTGTTTCTAATCCTAATATTTTATAGTAATCTTTAAAAACCATTTGACATCCTCCCAAAACTTGGTGATTTTATTATAGCAAATAAAGAAAAAAAAATCCATAGTAAAATGGACTTTTTTGTAGTTTATTTGAATTGATTTTTTATTAAGTAGGAAATTACTTTTTTGAATTATAACATTAGTAGCAAAGAAGTACTCATATTAAACGTATTGAAAATATTTTTTTACTTCTTCAACTATGTCATAAAAGCGCATTCCATTTGAGGCTTTAAATAGAATCATATCTCCGTGTTTTATGATATTTTTTAGATATTCTGTCACTTCTTCTCTGCTATCAAAATGTTTTATTTCTTGAATATTGTCATTTTCTGTCTCTGCACCTTCAATTATATACTTTGACTCTTCTCCCATACAAATTAGTATATCTACTTTATTCTTTGCCACTTCTTTCCCCACTTGCTTATGTAACTCTTTAGAAAAATCTCCTAACTCTAACATATCTCCTAAAACAGCGATTTTTCTATATTCTTTAAATTCTGATAAATATTTTAATGAAGCTTTCATAGACTCTAAACTTGCATTATAACTATCATTTATTAGTTTTGCTCCATTAGAAAGGCTCGTTATCTCCATTCTTTTTTGAGTTAGTTCAAATCCTTCTATTCCTTGTTTTATTTTACTTATATCTATATTTAACGCTTCACCAACTGCAGCAGCACATAGAGAATTATATACAAAATGAATTCCTCCAATAGGAACTGTAATTTTCTCATTAATATTCTTAGACTGAATTCTATAGTTAAAAGTACTTCTATTCTCTTTTAATTGAATTTCTGTTGCCATATTATCACTTTCATTCTCTATACCAAAAGTAATAATTTCTGTACCATCATCTAAATTCTTTGAACAAAAATCATGTAATAAATCATTATCATTATTAAATATAATTTTTTTCTTTTCCATTCCTTCTAATATTTCTAGTTTAGCTTTTAAAATATTTTCACGTGAACCAAGATTTCCAATATGTGATGTTCCAATGTTTGTAATTACTGATATTGTAGGTTTCGCTATGTTGGTTAAATATCTAATCTCGCCTTCATGATTCATTCCCATTTCTACAACAGCGGCCTCATGATCTTTTAATTTAAGTAACGTTAAAGGAAGACCTATATGGTTATTAAAATTTCCTTCTGTTTTCAAAGTTTTATATTTTTGAGATACAACATTTGCCACTATATCTTTTGTACTAGTTTTTCCAACGCTTCCTGTAATTGCAACAACAGGTATGTCATACAAACTTCTTTTATATGCCGCCAATTGTCCAAGTGCTTTTATCGTATCTTCAACTAGAATTATTGCTTTATCTTGGTATTTATTTATTTGCTCACTTTTAAATTCAACTCCTTGAACTATCGCAATAGTTGCTCCTTCTTGAAATGCTTTTTCCCAAAATTCATTTCCGTTAAAATTTGCACCTTTTATACCAATATATGTATCTCCTTGTTTTATTTTCCTCGTATCTGTTGATACGTCTTCACATTCTAAATCAACATTTCCAGCTATTAACTTTCCATTTGTAACTTTTAGAATATCTTGAACTATAATTTTTTTCATGCCAATTCCTCACTTTCTTTTCACATTACTCTTAAAATCATCATATATTTATATATTATTTTATATTATTATATTACCATGTTAATAAAATAATAATAATTTATTTATATAAAATATTAAAAAACTAGCAATTTTTGTTTTTTATGTGAAATATAATGACAATTTTAGTAAAAATGTGTTATAATAAGTTAGTTTTTATTATACTTAAAAAAAAGGAGAATGTAAATGGGGGCAAATAAAAATAACTCAAAGACTGCAAAAGACAAATTTTATACAATAGAAGTTAACAATAAAAAGCCTAAGTCTAAAAGCAATAAGCAAGATAATAAAAAAGAAAAAGAAGTCCAACAACCCGTAAGCCCTAAGGAAGAAACAACAGTTACTAACAACAAAACAGAAGAAAACGTTGTTATAATTGGTGATAAAAAAGAAAATAATAATTTAACAGTAGTTAAAGAAACAAATTTAGCTGTTTCAAAGAAATTAAATGACTATGAAAATAATAATAAATCCACAGGTGCTATAACAAAAGTTGTACTAATAATTTTATCACTATTAGTTATTGTATTTTTAGCTTTTTCAATATTTACAATTTATAATACCACAAGTTCAAAAATAGCAAATGGTGTATTTGTAAAAGGAGTAAACGTCTCTGGATTAACAAAAGAATCTGCAAAAAATGCAATCGAAACCTTTATTAATGAACACTCTTCTGATGAAATTGTTTTAAAGCATAATGATTTTGAAAGTTCAATATCACTTGAACAAATTAATGCAAGTTTCGATATAGATTCAGCAATAGAGCAAGCCTACAATATAAACAGAAATGGCAACTTCTTAGTTAATACTTTTAATGCTATTAAAACTTTAATATTACACACTAACATAGAACCAGAGCTAAAATGCGATGAAGAACAATTAACCAAAAGTCTTTCAGATATTTCACCTAACCTACCGGATACAATAATTGATAGTAGTTACTATATAGAAGATAATACTTTAGTTGCAACTAAAGGTAGAACAGGATGCGTTGTTGATGTTGATAAAATGAAAGATTTCGTAAAGAAGCAAATATATGATTTAAATTTCACAAAACCTTTAAATATCATAACTATAGAAAAAAGTCCTAAACCTTTAGATATGGATGCAATATATAATGAAATTCACAAAGAAGCAAAAGATGCATACTTTACACAGGAACCTTTAGCATTTTATCCAAGTGAAGAAGGAATTGATTTTGCAATTTCACTTGATGAAGCAAAAAAATTGGTTGAAACAACTGATGGTGAATGTGACATACCTTTACAAATTTTACAACCTAATGTTACGACAAATATGATAGGAAATGAAGCCTTTCCTGATCAACTTTCAGAATATTCTACCAGATACGTTTCTAATCCAAGTAGAACTACAAATCTTTCCCTAGCAGCAAGTAAAATTAATGGAACTGTAGTAATGCCAGGCGAAGTATTCTCTTACAACAAAGTAGTAGGAGAAAGAACCATAGCAGCGGGATATAAAGATGCAGCTATTTATGTAGATGGCCAAACAGTTGACGGTTTAGGCGGAGGTATTTGTCAAGTTACAACTACATTATATGAAGCAGTTCTATATGCTAACTTAGAAATAGTAGAAAGAATGAATCATCAATTTGTACCATCATATATAGGAGCAGGCTTAGATGCAACAGTTGTATATGGATCTATCGATTTTCAATTTAAGAACAACCGTAACTATCCAATAAAAATACTTTGCTCAGTTGCAAATGGAACTTGCTATTTCCAAATTCTTGGTTTAGCAACTCCAGATGATTGCCAAGTACAAATTTCTGCTAGCTCAAGTAAAACTGCAACATCAATAAATTCTGTAACTTACAAAACTTTATTGAGAAACGGTCAAGTAATAAGTAGTGATGTAATTTCAAGAGATACATATAAAAGACATTAAAAAAAGCGTTTTTAAAACGCTTTTTTTGTATAAATAAATCTTTTACATTGTCAAAATTCCATTTGGTGTGTCAGTTATTATTAAAATATCCTCTTCTCTACCATTTTCTGCATTTATATAAACTAAGAACTCCTTATCTTCTACCTTTCCTTTAAATTCATAACATAAAATTTCACTTTCCCATTCAGTTGGAATAACAGCTAACCCTTCACTTTGTATATCCAACTCTTTATTTAAAGTTTTTTTAGCCTCTTCTTTGTTAATCTTTACATCACTTAAATTACGTTCTGTATG
>CANQPF010000011.1 GCA_947625665.1 uncultured Clostridia bacterium
ATACCAACTTATAGGAGATTTAGTGTAATAGCAATTATAAAACATTATAAAGAAGATAAATATTTATGTGTTGATAGCAAAGGATATTTATGTAAGTCTTTTGTATTAGGTGGAATTGAAAAAAATGAGACTCCTGCAGATGCAGCTATTAGAGAAGTTAAAGAAGAAACTGGATATACAGATGTAGAAATTGAATATACGAGTCCAATAACAGTTGTTAATCATTTTTATGCAGGATACAAAGGTGAATTTAATAGGCTTTCTACATTGCATATTGTTTATGGAAAATTGAAATCAGAAGAGAATATCGGAATTTCAGAAAATGAAAATGCAAAACATGTTGTGAAATGGATTGATAGAAAAGATTTAGAAGATTTCATCTCTTTAGATCACAATAAGTTTGCTATGAATTTGATATTAAATGGAGATGTTTTGTATACAGGAAAGGGAGTAAAGATACAGACTATATAGAATATATAAAAAATAAGGTTCGACTTTAAGTAAATTCAAGTCGAACCTTTCAAAATTGTAATATTAATGTAAGAAAAATCGATGGCAATGGATGACAAAAGCTAGTAAAATTTAAGCTAGAAAGGAGAAGTTTTATGGAAAAGATATTAGAGGTTAGAAATATAGAAAAGTATTATGGTAATAAAACGAATTTAACAAAAGCCATCGATAATATTAGTTTTGATGTTGAACAAAAAGAATTTGTAGGAATTATGGGAGCAAGTGGAAGCGGGAAGACCACTCTTTTGAATTGTATTTCTACAATTGACAGAGTTACAGCAGGACATATAATTGTAGGAAATGAAGATATTACTAGGTTGAGAGGAAATAATTTAAATAGGTTTAGAAGGGAAGAGTTGGGATTTATTTTTCAGGATTTCAATTTGTTAGATACTTTGACTTGCTATGAAAATATTGCAATTGCTTTAACTATACAGAAAGTAAATGTGAAGAAGATTGATAAGAAAGTTAGGGATGTTGCTGAAAAGTTAGGAATTGTGGATATTTTAAATAAATATCCGTATCAGGTGTCTGGTGGTCAAAAGCAAAGAGTGGCATCAGCAAGAGCTATTGTTACTAATCCGAAGATTGTTCTTGCAGATGAACCAACTGGCGCACTTGATTCTAAATCTGCTAGACAGCTTTTAGAAAATTTAGAATATCTAAATGAGAAGATGAATGCAACTATTCTTCTTGTTACTCATGATGCTTTTACAGCTTCGTATGCTAATAGAATTTTATTTATTAAGGACGGAAAAATTTTTAATCAATTAATAAAAGGAAAAGACACTAGGAAACAGTTTTTTGAAAAAATAATTGAAGTTCAAACACTTCTTGGAGGTGATTTGAACGATGTACTTTAAGTTATCTTTAAAGAATATGAAAAAGAGTTTAAAGGATTATGCTATATATTTTTTGACATTGGTGTTGGGTGTTGCAATATTTTATATGTTTAATTCTATTGATAGTCAACAGGCAATGCTAGAAGTTTCACGGCGCAACACATGAAATAATTAAGCTTTTAATAAGTTTGCTTGGATTTGTATCTGTATTTGTAGCGGTAGTTTTAGGATTATTGATAGTGTATGCAAACAACTTCTTAATTAATAGAAGAAAAAAAGAATTTGGTATTTATATGACACTTGGAATGGGAAAATGGCAAATTTCAAAAATAATATTAATCGAGACCATATTCGTAGGAATTATATCTTTGATTGTTGGGCTAATTATAGGAATTTTTGCATCACAATTTATGTCTATATTAGTTGCAAAGTTGTTTGAAGCAAATATGAGTAAGTTCGAATTTGTATTTTCGAAAGATGCTTGTATAAAAACTTGTATATATTTTGCTGTTATGTATGTGGCAGTTATGCTGTTTAATACAATAACTGTTTCAAGATATAAATTAATTAATTTGTTAAATGCTAATAAAAAGAACGAAGTTGTCAAAATAAAAAATCCAATTCTTGCAATATTAATATTTATTATTGGAGCTAGCATTTTAGGATATGCTTACTATATTGTAACAGTAAAAACTAATACATTAAGAGTTGAAGGTGATTTAATAAAACCAATTTCAATGGGAATAATTGGCACAATTGCAATTTTTTGGTCATTATCTGGATTTATATTGATGATAGTTCAAAAAATGAAAAGAGTGTATTTAAAAGATACAAATATGTTTATACTAAGACAAATTAACAATAAAATAAATACAACTGTTGTAAGTATGAGTATTATTTGTATAATGCTTTTTTTGACGATTACGATTTTATCTTCTAGTTTATCTTTAAGAAATTCGATGCAGAAAGATTTAATAGAGATGACACCAGTCGATTTGAATTTGGAAAAGAAGGCTAATATATCAGAAACTTATACAAACTTGTATGGCAAAGAAGTTGAGAGTACTCCAGAGCAAAGGGAAGATTCAAAAGTTTTAATATCAGAGACATTAAAAAATAACGGGGTTGATATGAATGTGTTAAAAGATATTATAGAAATACCTATTTATACGCAAGATGGACTAACAATGCAAAAATTTTTAGGAGATGAATTTGAAGAAATAAATAACGAATTTCCATTTCTTGTTTATAGCGCAAAAGAGAAAATTATAAAAGTGTCTGATTATAATAGAATTGCTGAACTGTATGGAATACAAAAATATTCATTAAATGATGATGAATATATAATGGTTTGCGATTTTGAAAATCAAGAACAAATTAGAAATAGGGCATTGGAAGGTGGGAACAACGTTTTAGAAATTGCAGGAAAAGAATATAAATCAAAGTACAATGAATGTAAAAAAGGATTTATTGAAATGTCGACAAGTCACACAAATACAGGTATATTGATAGTTCCTGATAGTTGCAATTTAACTGAAGAAATGAAGGAAAAATATTTTTTAGTTGCTAATTATAATGGAATTACTGATGAAGAAAAGGAAGAAATAGAAAAAATATTTGTAGGAACAGATTCAAAACTTGTTAAAAGCTTAGAGGAAAAGAAAATAGATTTGGATGGGATGACTAAAATTACAATTATTGAATCAAGTTTAGGACTAACGACAATTATAATATTTATTGCAATTTATTTAGGTTTGATTTTTTTAATTGCAAGTAGTGTTATTTTGGCTTTAAAGCAATTAACTGAGGCAAGTGATAATAAACAAAGATATACTATTTTAAGAAAAATCGGCTGTGATGAAAAAATGATAAATAGATCTTTGTTTAGACAAATAGGAATATTTTTTGGAATGCCAATTATTTTGGCAATAATTCATTCGATTTTTGGAATAAAATTTTCTCTAAACGTATTGTCTGGAATTACAAAGGCAAATGAACTGATGCCTTCAATTATAGTAACAGCAATTGTAATTGCTATTATATATGGAGCATATTTCTTATCTACGTATTTTGGAAGTAAGAATATAATTAAGGAGGAGTAGGATTTATATTCAAAACTCTCGTAAATGGCGTAAGATTTACGAGAGTTTTTTTGAATCTGTGTTTAAATCAGTAATTGAATAACATTATAAAACAGTGTTGTGCACATACAAAAGACTATACCACATGCAGTAGGAAGTGCAAACGCTAGAAAGGTCCACTTTTTACTGTTTGTTTCTTTTTTAATACTTAACAAAGTTGTAGCACAAGGAAAGTGTAATAAAGTGAAAATCATAACATTAATAGCAGTTAAAATAGTCCATCCATTTTGAATAAGAATGCTTCCAATTTGCATGGTATCTTCTAAACTGATTAATGTGCTAGATTTTAGATAGCTCATTAAAAGGATTGGCAAAAATATTTCATTAGCAGGCATTGAAAGTATGAATGCAGTTAATATGTATCCGTCTAATCCCATTAATTTAGCAAATGGTCCAAAGAAATTTGCTATAAATTCCAATAAAGAAATGTCATGAATAGAGATATTTGCCAGTATCCAAATAAATAATCCAGTTGGTGCTGCAACTGATACTGCTCTTCCGAGTACAAATAAAGTTCTGTCAAAAATTGAACGTACTATTGTTTTTCCTATTTGAGGTTTTCTATAAGGTGGTAGTTCTAGAGTAAAGTTTGAAGGTATACCTTTTAGAACTGTTTTAGATAGTAAATTGGAGATTATAAATGTCATAAAAATTCCAATTAATATAACAACTAAAACAGTAAGTGTCGAAAGGAATGAAGCACCAAACCCAATACCTAGACCACCTATAAAAATTGTTGAGATAGTTATTAAAATAGGAAACCTTCCGTTACATGGAACAAATGCATTGGTAAGAATGGCAATTAGTTTTTCTCTTGGTGAATTTATTATTCTACATCCAACGACACCGACAAGCATTACATCCAAATCCCATGCACATAGTTAGTGCCTGTTTTCCTGAAGCACAGCAACGTTTAAAACAATTATCTAGATTGAAGGCTATTCGAGGCAGATAGCCTAAATCCTCTAAAAAAGTAAATAACGGAAAAAATATTGCCATAGGAGGTAACATAACGCTAACTACCCAAGCTAAGGTTCTATACATTCCATCAATCAAAATTCCTGTTAAAAAGTCTGGAGCGTGTAGCCACTCAAATAGAGAGTATAATTGGTTTTGCAAGGCTGAAAACATTTTAGCTAATAATTGAGATGGATAATTTGCACCTTCTATTGTAAGCCAAAAGATTAATCCCAAAAATAACAACATTATTGGAATACCAAAAAGTTTTGAAGTTAAAACTTTATCAATTTTTCTGTCACGTTCATTGTAATCTTGTTTTTGATATGTACAAACTTTTTGGCAAATTTCTTCAGATTTTTTTAGAATTTCTGAAACAGTATTAGATTTAGAAGTTTGTTTTGAAAAATGAATTTTAGGTGATGGTTTAATTTTTCCATTACATACATCATAAATTGCTTGAGTTAATTTGTTTAATGTATGCTTTTTTCTTGCTGTTACTCCTACTACTGGTACTCCTAACAGTTCAGAGAAAAGTTCGAAATCAATATGTATTCCTTTCTTTTTTGCTTCATCTAAAAGATTTACACATATTAACACATTAGGAGTAATATCCATTATTTGAAAAGCTAGATTTAAATTTCGCTCTATTGAAGTAGCATCAAGGACAACAACTGTTAAGTCGCTTTTTCCTGAACATATATAATTTCTAGCAATTTCTTCTTCTTCAGAATCTGACATCAAAGAGTATGTACCTGGAATATCAACTAAAAGAAAGGTTTTGTTACTATATGAATATGTACCTACTGCATTACTAACCGTTTTTCCAGGCCAATTTCCAGTATGTTGATGCATTCCAGTTAATCCATTAAAAACAGTTGACTTACCAACATTCGGATTTCCGGCTAAACCTATTGTGAAGTCAGATGTTTTAGAATTTTTGAAAATGTCTTCATCCAATATTTTTGTTCCTGTTGATTTTGATGTTAAGCCCACTTTAGTTCCTCCAATCTTTTATGATTTAAACTATTAGAATTTTATGAAGTGTAGTAGAAAAAGGTTACAACCTTGTTGTCTGCGACAATAAAAATAAATAGGAAATATTTCCTATTTATTCAGCTTCTGATACTATAATTTTTTCAGCAGTTTCTTTTCTTAGCGCTAGTACTGTTTTACGTACTTCATACGCAGTTGGAGTGCCGAAGGGACTTTTAAAAATTGGTGTTAAAATTGTATCTTTTACAATTCCTAAATCAAGAAATCTTCTTAATTCATTTTCTGAACATTTTAAATCTATAACTTTTGCTTTTTTATTCAATTCTAAATTACATAGTGGTATTCCATTTGAGTGTTTCATGGAAATCCTCCTTAAAATAATGTTCTAATATAATATATGAAAATATCGACATAAAAAGTTAATCATCGCATAAAATAAAAGGTGCAAAAATTGATAAACTATACAAAACTGGACAAAAATGGAATTTTGTGATATAATTACATACTAAAAGGAGTTATGAATTAAATGAAAAGTAATTTTATTGAAATTGAAAAGATGCCAAATGGAGAGAAAAGAGGCAGAATGAAAATAAGTGAGAATGTTGTATTCAGCTATACTGCTACGAAAGATAAGTATGGATGGCAAAATGCTCACTATCACAAATATGCAGAAGAAACATATTTTGTGAAAAAAGGAAAAATTTTGTTGGCTTTAAGAAAAGGACATAAAATTAAATTTAAAAAATTAGCACCAGGTGATAAAATCATTGTTCCAGCTGGCTTAGAACATAATATTCACGTAGGAAAAAACACACTTTTTTATGTAACTAAAAGAAGTCAAGAATGTTTGGATAATGATTGGTATGATGCTAAATATTTAGATGAATATACTAAAAGTCATAAACTACCTAAAGTTAAAAAGTATATTTTCGAAAATTCTTGACAAGCCTTTTAATCTATGTTAGAATAGATAACTGTAATCCGCTTAGTCAAGGTTATTAAAGATGAATTAAGTTTCATTACCTGAATCAAAGGATTAGCGAGTATACAATAAAGGGAGGTGCATTTTTAATGTACGCAATTATCGAAAGCTGTGGAAGACAGTATAAAGTTGAAAAAGGAGAAGTTGTATTTTTTGAAAAATTAAATGCCGAGGAAGGTAAAAAAGTAACATTTGATAATGTTGTTTTAGTATCTGATAACGGAAAAGTTCAAGTTGGAAACCCTTATGTTAAAGGTGTAAAAGTTGAAGGAAAAGTAGTAGGACATGGTAAAGGTAAGAAAATTATTGTTTTCAAAATGAAACCTAAAAAGAATTATAGAAGAAAACAAGGACATAGACAACCATATACAAAGGTTGAAATAACAACTATTTCAACAGGTAGTGCTTCAACAAAAGCTGAATCAACGGCAACTAAAACAGAGGCAAAGAAAACTGAAACAAAAAAAACAACAACTAAGGCGGAAGCAAAGAAAACTGAAACAAAAACAGCTAAGGCTGAAACAAAGAAAACAACAACAACTTCAAAAAAATCTACAACAAAATCTACAACAACTAAAGCTGCTCCAAAAACAACAGCAGAAAAAAAGACAACAAGTAAAACAGCAACAGCTAAAAAAGCTTAATGAAAATTAATAAATACAGATTAAAACTAACATATATAAGTTAGTATAATAGAGATTAAGAAACCGAAAGGAGTGAGAAAAACATGGCACATAAAAAAGGTCAAGGTAATGTTAAGAACGGTAGAGATAGTGAATCTAAACGTCTTGGTGTCAAAAGAGCTGATGGACAATTTGTTCTTGCAGGAAATATTTTAATGAGACAAAGAGGAACAAAAATCCACCCAGGTAAAAATGTTGGAAAAGGTAGTGATGATACATTATATGCTTTAATAGATGGTACAGTTAAATTTGAAAGAAAAGGTAGAGATAGAAAGCAAGTAAGTGTATATCCAAAAGCAGAAGCGTAGTAATACAAAACAAGGAAAACTAATCTAAAATGGTTAGTTTTTTTTATTGTTTTTTATGTAATATACCTTGAGAGAATACCTACAATATGATATAATCAGTCATGATAAAAACGCAAAAAAGAAAGGATTTCAAAATGATATTTATTAAAGCAATTTTACTATTTATAGTTATGATTTTTACATCTTATAGAGTAGGATTAATTATAAGCAAAAAATTAAGGATGCCAGACTATATAGATATTTTTATGTATGGTTTTGTAACTACAGCTGCAATCTTGCAAGTCATATATATTCCACTAATTTTATTGCACGTTAGTTTTTCTATAGTATTCTATTTAACGATTGCTATAATAATAGGACTGAACTGCTTATCTTACAAGGTTTGTAGCAGAAAGATAGAAAAAAATATCTATGGATATAATAAATCTATATTTAAAAAGTTAGAAAAAGCTAGCAAAAAAGTGGTAGTCATTTTATGTGTTATAGTTTTAGCACAGGCTATAGCTTCTAGTGTATTGTATAATGAAAATGCTGATGATTCTTTTTATGTAAGTTTGATTGAGCAAAATAAAGGTTCAGATGCAATTTATAAAATAGATCCATCAACAGGTGAAGAAAATACTACTTTTATAAGTAGATATATGGTTTCTGGATATGAATTGTCATTGTCAGTAGCATCTAAGCTTTTTGGAATTCCATCAACAATATTGGCACACACGTTTATACCATTTATAATGATAATTTTCGCATATCTAGCTTATTATGTTTTAGCTAATAAGTTATTTGACAGAAAAAGAGCAAAGGTATTCTTATTATTCTTGTCTATAGTATTCATGTTTACAGGATTTACTACAAGATTTAGAGGAGTGCTTTTACTAAGTAGAATATGGCAAGGAAAAGAAATATTCTTAAATATAATATTAACAATGATTTTATCCGATTTAATAGCTTTGAGAAAAGATAATGAAAAACCAAAATTAATAACACTAGGAATATTAAGCTTTTCTGCAGTATTCTTTACAAATACAGCAATCTTCTTAGTTCCTTTTACTTATATGGCATTTATGATTATTGAATTATTAAAGAGAAATATAAAACATGTACTAAAAATGATATTGAGTTTGATACCTATTTTTATATATGCTGCTATTTATTTATTGGTAGCTCAAAATGCAAGAGGAGCGACATTTACAGAAGTTAGATTATTGGATGTTGTAAAAGATTATTTTGGAAATGGATATTATTATATTTTATATTTAATTTCAATTGTAATCATTGCTATTAAAGGAAATAGTAGAGCTAAGAAGAATTTCATTTTTATTCCTTTAATATATGCTTTGACAATATATAATCCTTTATTTACAAAGATAATTGTAAATTATTTTACGGGTTCAGAAGTATTTTGGAGATTGTTCTGGCTTCTACCAGTTGAATTTTCAATTGTATATGCTTTTATGCTAATTTTATGTACAAAGAAAAAGAAAAGAGATAAAGTAGAAATTTTTATAATAGAAATTTTACTATTAATACTTGCAGGAAATTTCGTGTATACAAAAGCTAATGGATTTGAAATAGCAGAAAATATAAATAAAATTCCTAAGATGGTTGTAGATCATACCCAGTTTATTTTAGATAATAGTAAGTCAACAGAAGATAATGAAGCTCAAAACAAACCAGTTGTATTAGCACCTATAAAAACATTACACAATGAAACTATGAGACAACTAACGTCTGAAGTGAATTTAATATGGTCACGTGATCATTATATAAATGAAATGTTTTCAGTTGAAGATGTTGAAGATAGAAAAAAATTAAGAAGTATTTATGAAACAAAAACACCTTCAATAAGTCAGAGCGAATTTATTACTTTAAGAGAAAAATATAAAATTAATTGGATTATAATGGATGCTGATAATGAAGAAACAATAAGCTTTTTGAACAATACATCACCCAAAAATAAGACTGATATGTATGGGTATATGTTGTATCAATATTAACAATTGAACGAAAGGAGTTAAGATGAAAGAGAAAGTAGATATTTTAATGGCAACATATAATACTGAAATTAAATATTTAAAAGAACAGATTGATAGTATTTTAAATCAAACATATAAAGATATTGAATTAATAATAAGTGATGACAAATCATCTGACTCTAAAGTTCAAGAAGTTCTTAAGGAGTATGAAAATAAAGATAAAAGAGTTAAAATATACATTCAAAAAACTAATTTAGGATATATTAAAAATTTTGAATTTTTGTTAAAAAAATCTAATAGTAATTATATTATGTTTGCTGATCATGATGACATTTGGTATGAAAATAAAGTGTCAGAAAGTTTAAAAAAGATTGTTGACGACAATGTGGATTTAGTTTATTGCAATTCTACACAAATAGATGGAGAAGGAAAGATTATAAAACAAAATTATTTTAAATACAAGAATGTTCCTCTAGTTAATGGAACAAGTAAACTAGCAATTTCACGTTGTGTAGGAATTGGATGTTCTCAGATTTTTACTAAGAGTGTAAAAGAAAAAATGTTACCTTTTACAGAAAAAGTGATGGCTCATGACTGGTTAGCAGCTTTTATTGCAAATGAAAATAAAGGTATAGAATATATTGAAAAACCTTTATTTGGATACAGACTTCATCAGACAAATGTATTTGGTGGAAGAAATTTAGCTCAAAATCTAGCTCGTTGGAAATCAGAAAATGGGAAATCTTATAAGGCTTTTTTAAAATATAGAGAGGAAAAAGTTATTAATAAAGCTTATTTAGATGGAGCTATAATGTGTAAAGATTATACAAAAAAAGATAATAAAGAATTTTTAGATAAATTAATAAGCTATTATAAGAATATCAAAAAATCAAAATATGTAAATTTTCATCTAATTAAATACTTTGAATATTTATCAGGAAACAACCTTATAAAGAAGATGGTTAAAGAGATTGCTATATTTCATTTTCCAATCTTTGGATATCTATTTTACAGATTTTGAAAAATATGAAAAAAATTGACAAAATAGCGATTTACATATAGAATATACCAAGTATAAGTATATCAAAAAACATATTTATAAATCAGGGAGAGAAACTTATGGAATTTATAAGAACAGTTTTTAAAAATAAAAAACTAATAGGACAATTAGGAAAAAATGATTTCAAAAATAGGTTTGCAAGCACAAGTCTAGGTAGTATATGGGGATTTTTGCAACCATTTGTATTTATGATTACGTATGTAATTGTATTTCAATATATTTTTAAACAAGGTGGACCACAAGGTGCACCGTATGTTGTATGGTTCATGCCAGGAATGGCAATGTGGATGACAATAAATGATGGAATTATAGGTGCAAGTGGATCTATCAGAGCGTATAGTTATTTAGTTAAGAAAGTAGTATTTCCGGTGGATATTATACCTTTGATATCAATACTTGCAAATTCTTTTGTGTCAATTTTCTTATTTATAATAGCAACTGTAGTATGTATCTTATTTGGATTTGTACCAAATATTTTAAAAATTTTATATGTAATATTTGCAGTATATGCATTTATAATATCTTTTACAAGATTGACATCAGCAGTAGCTACTTTAGTGCCAGACTTTTCAAATTTTCTAGGAATAGTTATGCAACTATTTATGTGGTTTACACCAGTTGTATGGGATTTAAGTATGGTTGCTAATCATGTAACTATTTTAAGAGTTCTTAAATGTATGCCTTTTACTTATTTAGTAACTGCATTTAGGGAATGTTTTATGAATAGTGGCAATATAATGACATCAAGTCATGGTTTTTATACAATAGTATTTTGGACAATTACAATTGTTATGTTTGTATGGGGAAATTATATATTTAAGAAGAGTAAAAAAGATTTTGCAGATGTATTATAATTATAAAAACTGTATAGGGCTTTAAATTATATGGAGGATTGGTTGAAGTGCAGAAAAGAACTAAAAAGATAATAATATTTATACTACTTGTTGTAGTAATTGTTGCTATAATAAAAATTGTCCCTTTAGTAAAAAGATATTTGATACGAACAGTTGATAAACAAGTTATGGCTGATAACACAAAAACAGAAGAAGAATTCGAAGCAACTGAAAATAGTTACAAAAGTGAAGAATTAGAAATTACGATAGAAAAAAAGGAAGAAGGAGAAGGAGATGACAAAATTACATACTTTGTGGCTGATATTAAGCTAAAAAATCCAGAAAGACTTAGAAGAGCCTTTGCTAATGACCAAATTGGAACAAATATAGTTGAAAAGATGC
Source organism: uncultured Clostridia bacterium (assembly GCA_947625665.1). Lineage (GTDB taxonomy): Bacteria > Bacillota > Clostridia > TANB77 > CAG-508 > CAG-269. The sequence goes on from CANQPF010000011.1 coordinate 11,691, forward strand.
CTTCGATGTTTGAAAGAAATAATGCAATTCTTGCTATAAATGGAGACTATTATTCTTTTAGAAATAATGGAATAATAATAGGAAATGGAGAAATTTATAGGGAAGTTCCAGAAAGAGAGTCTTTAGCAATGTACAAAGATGGGCATATGGAGATATATGATGAAAAGGCAACTTCAGCACAAGAATTATTAAACAAAGGAGTATATAACACACTTTCTTTCCGGACCAGCATTAGTAAAAAATGGAATAGCGCAGGCAGTATATACTAATTATTCTGTTGATCAAGATAATGTAATTAGAGGAAATATAGCTGAAGAAAACCCAAGAACAGGAATTGGATATTATGATCCAAATCATTATTGTTTTATTGTTGTAGATGGAAGAAATGTAGGATATAGTAAAGGTGTTACTCTATATAGTTTTGCTAAAATATTTGAAGGATTAGGTTGTGAATTAGCATATAATTTGGATGGAGGAAACTCTACAAATATGTATTTTATGGGAAAAAAGGTAAATAAGTCAAGTCAACCAGGAGATGGAGAAAGAGAAATTAGTGATATTATATTTGTAAAATAAAAGGTGAAAGATGAAAATTTTAATACCGGCTTTTGAGCCGAGCGAAAAAATGATTAATTTAATAGACGAATTGCAGAGTATTACAGACACGCCTATTATTGCCGTTGATGATGGAAGTGGAAAGGATTACAAAGAAATTTTCAACAGTATTGAAAAAAAAGGTGTAAAAGTCTTAACTCACGAGAAGAATGAAGGCAAAGGAGAAGCAATAAAAACAGGAATAAAATATTTATTGGAAGTTGAAGAATTACAAGGTGTTGTGACAGCAGATTGTGATGGGCAACATAAGCCAAAAGATATAGTTAAAGTTATGGATAATCTCAAAAAATCAAATAAGGATTTAATTTTAGGAGTTAGGAGCTTTAATAAAAAAGACATTCCACTTAGAAGTAGGTTTGGTAATAAACTTACAAGAGTACTGTTTAGATTGAAAACAGGCAAAAAGATTAAAGATACTCAAACAGGATTAAGAGGATATTCTAGAAAGATATTTGAATGGATGGTTAATGTTGAAGGGAGTAAATATGATTACGAATTCAATATATTATTAGAAGTAAAGCAAAAATTAAGTTATGAAGAAGTAGAAATAGAAACAGTTTATGAAAATAATAATGAAGTATCACATTTTAGACCAATACAAGATTCTATATTAATTTATAAAAAGTTATGGAGTAAAAAAACAAAAAAGAATTGAGCACTTTGAGAGGAAAGGAAATCAGGTATGAGCGAAAAAATAGATGTACTATTAGCAACATACAATGGAGAAAAATATTTACGAGAGCAAATAGATAGTATTTTAAACCAAACTTATAAAAATATAAGATTGGTTATATCTGATGATTGTTCTAAAGATGGAACGTGTAAGATTCTTGAAGAGTATGAAAAAAAAGATGAAAGAGTAGAAATTCATTTACAAAAAGAAAATTTGGGATATATTAAAAATTTTGAATATCTATTAAGACAAGTAAAAAATAATTTATATATGTTGTCAGACCAAGATGATGTCTGGCTTCCAGAAAAAATTGAAAAATCTGCTGATGTATTGAAAAGAGAAAAAGCAGATTTAGTATATGCAGATCTTGAAGTTGTTGATCAAAATCTTACAACTGTTTATCCATCATTTGGAGATTTCATGTTATTAAATAGAAAAATAAAAAAAATGAGTAATCCAGGAAAATCAACTCAAACAGTTTGGGTAACAGAAAAAGGTAATTGGAAAAGTAATTATTTATATAACTGTGTAACTGGTTGTACGCTTTTATCAAAAAAGAAGTTTATAAAAGATATTTTACCATTACCATGTAATTCAAAATATATGGTCCATGATTATTGGATGGCTGTTGTAGTTTCATCAAAAGGTAGACTAGCATATATGACAGAAAAATATATCAAATATAGACAGCATGGAAACAACCAGATAGGAACAGATAAAATTTCACATAAATTTAAAAAGTTGGATCAAGTAAGAGATTTATTTTTAGATGTAAAATTAGGTGTATTTGGTTCTTATGTTGAAAATAATAATCGATTTCCTAAAGAAGTGCAAAAACTAAATACAGAAGCTTATGAATATTTTAAAATGTTAACAAAGAAAAAAAATTTTAATTTTAAGGGATGGACAACTTTTCATAAATTATATAAATACGAAACTTTTATTTACTATTTGGAAAATTTTTGCATATTAAATTTGCCTTTAATTGGAAGAGGATTATTTAATATAAGATATGTATGTTTGAAATTATTAAAAAAACGAAAATAATCATTAAAAAATTATTATCACGAAAGGATGGATTGACAATAATGAGTGATAAAGAAATTAATAAGAGCAAGGAAAATAAAGAAGAAAATAAATCTAATAAAAACGAAAGTAGTAGCAAAAAAGCAGGAAATGAAACTGTCTTAAAAATAACAAATCTTTGTAAAGGATATAAAATGTTTGCTAGGAAGAAAGACAGACTATTAGAAACTATTTTTCCTTCAATGCATAGACATGGAGTTTTTTCTGCTATGCAAGATTTTAATCTTGAAGTAAAAAAAGGAGAAGTGCTTGGAGTACTTGGAAAAAATGGTGCAGGAAAATCTACTTTATTAAAGATGATAACAGGCGTTGTTACTCCAACTTCAGGAACAATTGAAGCTAATGGAAAGATTAGTTCTTTATTAGAGCTTGGAACAGCTTTTAATCCTGAGCTAACAGGTATTGAAAATATATATCAACATGGACAAGTTATGGGATTAACAAATGAACAAATAAAAGAAAAGCAACAAGAAATTATAGAATTTGCAGATATTGGAGAGCATTTATATCAACCAGTAAAAACATATTCTTCAGGTATGTTTGCACGTCTAGCATTTGCCTGTGCTATTAATGTTGATCCAGATATTTTGATAGTTGACGAAGTTCTATCTGTTGGAGATATGGCATTTCAATTGAAATGTTTTAAAAAATTCCAACAATTTAAGGAAAACGGAAAGACAATTTTATTTGTTACTCATAGTATTACAGATGTTCTTAGAAACTGCACAAGAACAATTATTATTGATTCAGGAAAGAAAATCTTTGATGGAGGTGTCAAAGAAGGTGTTGAAAAATATAAAAAAATGATTGTAGGATTGGATTCTAAAGAGAGTAAAGAAGGAATTTTAACTGACAGTCAAATTTTAAAGAAGAACCCAAATTATAAAAAAATCATTGAAAAAACAGGAGATATATGGAAAGCTCATTTTGACGAAAATCCAAATCTAATAAATTATGGAAATGGTGCAGCAGAGGTAATAGACTATGGAATGTTTGATGAAAAGGGAAACTATATTTCTGTATTGGAGAATGACAAAAAGGTCGTATTAAAATCTAAGATATTGTTTAAGAAAGATGTTAAAGATCCAATCTTTACAATGACAATTAAAGATTTTAAGGGACTTGAAATGGCGGGAACTAATACTTTGATTGAAAAAATAGCAACAGGGAACTTTAAGAAAGGAGACATTGTAACAGTAGAATTTAAGCAGGTTGTAAATGTAGCTGCTGGTAAGTATACTTTGTCTTTTAGTTGTACACACTTTAATCATAGAGGAGAGCTTGAAGTGTTAGATAGAAAGTATGATGCGTTATTGATAGAAGTTTTGTCAATAAAAGATACAGTTGGGCTAATGCGAATCGATTCAGATATAAAGATTACAAAAATTAATTGAAGTTAGAAAGGAATTTTATATGAATAAAGGAAAATTTTTCACATCTGAGGCGGTTTCAATAGGACATCCTGACCACGTATGTGACATGATTTCAGATAGAATTTTAGATGCTTGCTTAGCTCAAGATAGAAATTCAAGAGTAGCATGTGAAACAATGGTTAAAGATGAGTTTATTGTTTTGGCTGGAGAGATTTCAACTATTGCAAATATAAATGTAGAGCAAATAGCAAAAGATACAATAAAGAAAATAGGATATTCATATACACCTAGAGTTTTAAATTTGTTGAATAAACAATCACCAGATATAGCGCAAGGCGTAAATACTGGTGGTGCAGGCGATCAGGGAATTATGTTTGGTTATGCTAATAGTGAAACTCCGCAATATATGCCATTAGCTATTGCTATGGCTCACGATTTGGTAAAACTTGCAACAAGATTGCGTCAAGAAGGAGAATTTTTATATGCTGGACCAGACATGAAGTCACAAGTAACTTTGGAGTATACAGATAAAAATATTAAAGTGGATACAATACTAATGTCAATTCAGCATAAAAGAAATTATAATGAAACAGAGTTTAAGAAATTTATTGAAGAAGAAATAATGAAAAAAGTTGCTCAGAAATATGATTTAAATACAGATTTTAAAGTTTTGATAAATCCAACTGGAAAATTTGTAATAGGTGGACCGAAAGGTGATGCGGGTCTTACTGGAAGAAAGATTATAGTCGATACTTATGGGGGCTATGCACCTCATGGAGGAGGAGCTTTTTCAGGAAAAGATCCTACTAAAGTAGATAGAAGTGCAGCATATATGGCAAGATATTTAGCTAAAAATATTGTGGCATCTGGAATAGCTAAAGAATGCTTAATTCAATTGTCTTATGCAATTGGAGTAGACAAACCAATATCAATATTAGTAAATTGTAGTAATACGAATAAAGTTGAAGAGGAAAAAATAGTAAAATGTATTTGTGATAATTTTGATCTATCACCTAAAGGTATTATTGAAAAGTTAAAATTAAGAAATCCTATATATTCTGAAACATGCAATGGAGGACATTTTGGAAGAGAATATATAGATAAAGAAAAAACAATTGAATGTACATGGGAAAAACTAGATAGTTTAGAAATTTTCGCAAAAATAAAATAGAAAAAAATGAGGGGGAAATTTATTTGGAAGTCTACACAGGAGAAAAAAAATTGAATAAAAATATTTTAAACTGGTATCCATTCAAAGAAAATAGTTTTATTCTTGAAATAAAGGGAGATGTTGACAGTTTGGAAATCGACCAATTTCCACAATTGTCAAAAGTAAAAGTTGAAACAATTGATAATATAAGTCAAATACAAGAAAATAAAAAATTTGATTATATTGTTATGATTGGATGTATTGGAAGAATAAAAGAAATAACTGGAGAAAATTTAAAACTAGATCAAACAATTAAAATGCTAGAGAAGTATTTAAAACCAGATGGTAGATTTTTGATTGCAGTAGATAATAAATTTGGCTTGAAATATTTTTCAGGAGCAAAAGAAGAAATTTTAAATAGGAAGTTTGAAAGTTTGATCGGATATAACAATGAACCAGAGAAAATAGAGACTTTTACAAAATCAAGATTAGAAAGAAAATTGAAAGAAATAGGATACAATACAAGTTTTTATTATCCTTTACCAGATTATAGAGTTCCAAATGTTATATTTTCAGATAGGCAATTGCCAAGTTATACAGATGTTGATAAATATTCCCCTTATACTAAAGAAGAAGCAAGTACAATTTTTAATGAAATTGATGTGTTTAGAGAAATTTTGAAAACAGATAAAAATATGTTTACATTTTTTACTAATTCATTTTTAGTAGAAGCTACTAAAAGTACTTGTGATACAGAATTTAAGTATATTTCTTTTAATAATTTAAGAAAAGAAAAATATCAATTAATAACTAAAATTGCAGATGAATATGTAGAAAAACAAGTTATTAGTGAAGTAGCGAATGAACACTATGAGAATATAAAGAAAAATATAAAATATTTAGAAGATAATGAAATAGGACAAGTTGATTTTATAGAAAATAATCTAGTAAAAAGTAAATATATAGACCAAAAATATTTGATGAATAATATTTTAGCTGAAAGTTTAGAAAAAGGCGATAGAAAGAAATTTGATGAGCTTTTAGAAAAATATATTGAAATAATCAGTAAGAATAGTTACAAGGAAACTGATTACAGTAAAACAGTTTTTGCTAAATATAACATTGAGATTGAAGATAAATCTATTATAGAAGATTTACACTTTTTGAAAAATGGGCTTTGGGATATGACTTTCAAAAATTGTTTTATAGTAGATGAAGATAAATTCCTATTCTTTGACCAAGAATGGAATAAACCAGAACTTCCTTATGAGTATATTTTATATAGATCGATTTTTTATACAATATCTCTAAGAAGATTTTTGAAGATTGAAGATTTATTTGATAAATATAATTTGACGAAATATTTAAATTTATTTCAGCAATTAGACAGTAAAATGCAAGAAGAAATTAGAGATGAAGAAGCTTGGAAATTCTTCGGTATAAATTCTTTTTTCGATATAGAAGCAACTAAACAAGAAATAATAAATCTTAATATTAGAAGTAAAGCTCAACAAGGTGCAATTGATAATTTGCAAAAAGAAAATAAAGAATTAAGAACTGAATATGAAAAGTTACAAAAATATAAAGAAGAGATTGAAAACAGATTTACTGAAAAAATTTATAAAAAAATAAAAAGATTAGGCAAAAAGAAACTTAAATAGGAGGATGTAGTATGAATAAAAAAGTAGATATTTATAAAAAACCAATGAAAAAACTTAAAATAGAGAATCCTAAAAAAGTTAGTGTTATTATACCTAATTATAATTACGCAAATTATATAATTGAAAGAATTGATTCAGTATTGATGCAAACATATCCAATTTATGAATTAATAATTTTGGATGATTGTTCAACAGACAATAGTGTAGAAGTAATAAAAGATAAAATTGAAAAAATAAAAGAAGAATATCCAAATTTAAAAGTTAAATTTATTGAAAATGAAGTCAATAGCGGTGGATGTGTATTTAAACAATGGAAAAAAGGCTTTGATCTTGTGACTGGAGATTTTGTATGGATTGCAGAAGCCGATGATAGTGCAGAAAATGATTTTGTTGAAAATTTAATTCAACCTTTTGATGATCCAGAAATGGTCATTTCATATTGTGAGTCTGCAAGAATAGATGGAGAAAACAATTTGATTCGTGATAGATCAGATGATTTATATGATATGTGTAGAACTGGAGAATGGAATGATTCATATATTTGGACAGGAGAAGAAGAAAATATTTATCACTTAAGTGTAACAAATACAATTTTGAATGTTTCAAGTTTAATATGGAGAAAGAAAGACTATTCAGAGATATTTGAAAAAGCGGGAGAATTTAAGGTTGCAGGCGATTGGTATATCTACTATAATATTTTAAAAGATGGAAAAATAAGTTGGAATAGTAGAGCTCTTAATTATTATAGAAAACATGGAAGTTCTGTATGTACAGATGTTAGAGCTGAGATTGAATATGGTGAGATTTGTAGAATTCAAGATGAGATTTCTGAATTGTATGATTTACCACCAGAAGTAAAAGAAAAACAAGAGCAAAGAAGAGCTTTAATGCGTGAAATGAATCCATCACTTAAAGATAGTGGTAAAACTAAGATTGCATGGGTTATGCCACATCCAGGAAAAGGTTCAGGTGGACATAGAACTATTATACAAAATGTAAATGCACTAATTCGTGCAGGATATGAATGTGACATCTTTGTAGAAGAAGATGGAGTTTCAACTCCACAAATGGTTAAAGATAAAATTAATGAATGGTATGAGCCATGTGATGCAGGAGTTTTTGTAGGTTTTGATATAAAGAAAGATTATGATTTGATGTTTGCAACAGGTTGGCAAACAATTGACTTTGTAAGAAAATTAAAAGCTAAGAAAAAAGCATATTTTATACAAGATTATGAGCCATGGTTTTTCCCAATGGGAGACCAATATATAATTACAGAGAATTCATATCGTTATGGATTTTTACCAGTAACAATTGGAAAATGGTTAGCACATAAAATGAAAAGTGAGTTTGGAAATTCAGCTGAATACTTTGATTTTGGTGCTGATATAAATATATACAAACCACTAGATAATATTGAAAAAGAAAATGCAATTTGTTTTGTGTATCAGCCAGAAAAACCTAGAAGATGTGATTTTATAGGTTTAAAAGCATTAAAATTAGTAAAAGCGATGAGGCCTGATGTTAAAATTTATTTGTATGGTTCAAATGCTGAAGCTAACTTTGATTTTGAATGTGAAAATTTACACATTATACCAATTCAAAAATGTAATGAATTATATAATAAATGTAAAGTTGGAGTTTGTATGAGTGCTTCAAACCCATCAAGAATACCATTTGAAATGATGGCTGCAGGTTTACCAGTTGTTGAATTGCACAAGGAAAATAATATTTATGATTTACCTGATGAGGGTGTACTTTTGGCAGAGCCAACACCAGAAGCCATTGCGAGTGCAATAGTTCATTTATTAGATAATCCTAAAGAATGCGAAAAGATGTCAAAATTCGGCAAAAAGTTTATGAAGGATTATCCGTTAGAAAAAGGATTTGAACAATTTTTACAAGCTGTTAAACACATGCTTGAAACAGATTATGATAAAGCACCAGAAATAAAACCATTGTATAAAAAGAAAGCGTTTTTACCTACAAAAGAATCAAAAGAAGTGGTATTTGAAGAAACTAAACAAGAACCAGTTTTTGTAGATAACCATGGAAAAATATATAGATTTTTAAGACGTTGTAAAAGAGCATTAAAAAACAGATTGATAAAATGGGGAATAAAAAAGAGTTAAAATCATTTTGTAGCAAGATGAAAAGAGGTTTTTGTAAATATGGGTAAAATAAAAAAATTGATAAAAGCATGTACATTTCAAAATTTTAAATCAGTTTTAAGATATATAAAAAATAATGGAATTAAGGGATTGTTTGGAACTTGCCTTAATAAATTAAGATTTGGTAAAGTGGTTTTAGATGAATATGCAACTTGGATGGCAAATAATGAACCTAATCCACAGCAATTAGAAAAACAGACTCAGTATAAGTCATGTCAAGATTTGAGTTTTACGATTGTATGTCCAGATTCAGATAAAATTGAAAAAGATAATTATGATGCATTATTAGCAAGTATAAGGGCTCAAACATATTCCAAATATGAAATTGAGTACTTAAAAAAGAATAATGAAAATATAAAAGATATTGTAAAAAATACAAAAAGTGATTACTTTATATTCTTAGGAAAAGATATTGAACTTGCTCCATTCGCTTTATATGAAATTGTAAAATCTATTGAGGCAAGAGATAGTATTTTGATTTATTCAGATAATGATAAATTTATAGAAAGTACTGTTTCAAATGAGAATGGAGGCAGTCAAACAACTACAGGTAGAAAAAGAGTAAGCCCTCATTTTAAACCAGATTTTGGAAGAGATACTATTTTATCAACTAATTACATAGGCAATATGATTGCAGTAAAAACAGAATTTTTAAAACTTCATGAGGACATGCTTGAAGATTTAAATAAAAATATAATATATGACTTGATTTTAAATATTAGTGAGAAAACTAGAAAAATAGAGCACATACAAAAAATTCTTTATTATGAATTAAAAGAAAATATGGATATTGATACGAAGGATGAAAAGGCAATAATAAAGAAACATTTAAAAAGATGTGGTATAGAATTCAAATCTATAGAAGATGGAAAATATCTTGGACAATATAAAATAAATTATAAAATAAAAGGGAATCCTCTTATTTCATTGGTAGTACCTAATAAGGATTTAATTTCTGATTTAGATAAGTTGATGAAGTCAGTTGAAAAATCAACTTATGAAAATTATGAAGTAGTCATTGTTGAAAACAATAGTGAAAAAGAAGAAACATTCAAGTATTATGAAAAACTGAAAAAGAGAAATCCTAAGGTTAGAGTTGTGGAATTTAAAATTGATTATTTCAATTATTCTGCTATTGTAAATTTTGGAGTAGAACATTCTAAAGGTGAATATATTGTACTTTTAAATAATGATATAGAATTTTTAACTGAAAACTGGATGGAAGAATTGTTGATGTATACACAACGACCTGAGGTTGGAATTTGCGGAACTAAGCTAATGTTCCCAGATAGAAGTATTCAACATGCAGGAGTTACAATTGGGACGAGAGGTTTAGCAGGACATAGATCAAGAGAAGTTGAAGAGAAAGATTATAAAAAAGATGACTATATAAATATAGTTCAAAATCTAAGTGCAGTTACTGCAGCTTGTTTTATGGTAAGAAGAGATTTATATATAGACCTTTTAGGTTTTGATGAAAAACTTGCAGTTGCATTTAATGATGTGGATTTTTGTTTGAAAGTAAGGAATGCAAAATATTTAATAGTCTACAATCCTTTTATAGAAGCTTATCATTATGAATCAAAATCAAGAGGACAAGATGATTCAGAGGAAAAACAAAAAAGATTTGCTAAAGAATATGAGATTTTTGTAAAAAGATGGGCGAAAGTAATTGGTAAGGGAGATCCATATTATAATAAGAATTTTAGATTAGATACAGATATTCAGAAAATAAATTACAATAAGATTGTTTTATAATTTTATAGATATATATTTCTATAATTAAAAACAATTAGGAGGAAACAAGATTAATGAAAAAGATAAAAGAGAGTACAGTAAAAAAAATGGTTATGATAGTGACAATTATTTTATACTGTGTTGCAATTGCAACATACGAATTACTTTTTTGTAATTCACAATTATTAAATAATATAATTAGAAATGCACGGAATAGAAGGAGTTGGATATAATTTTTCTTTATGCAGGATTGTATTATACGTTACATTTTTAGTTTTGATTTTTGTATTTAGAAAATATTTTATAAAAGATATTTTTAATGATAAAAGTAAAAAGAATGTAAAAGGTTGGGTAATACTTATTTATTCTATTCTTGCAATAGTTGGAATTGCAGTTACCACATTTTTTATGTTCAGTTCAAAAATTGCTTTACCAGAAGCAGCAATGATGTATATAACAATAATACTAGGAGAAATTTGTTTAATATATTTATCTAATAACTTAGTGAAAGATATTATTGTTTTTACAATAACTTTAGCATTACCTATGATAGCTACAGTTGACGTAAACAACAGACTTGATGAAGGAAGACATTTTGCAACAGCTTATAATGTTGCTATAGGAAATTTTGATTATATGAAGAAATCAGTTGTAGATCAAAATTTTTTAGATATTGGGCATGAAAAAAATTATACAAACATAGAAGAAATGTTTAAAGATAACTATCAGCCAAATATAGTTGAACAACAAGCAGATACACCTATACAAAATACTCCAACTTATTATAGTATATTAACATATATTCCATCAGCTATAGGAATTATTATAGCAAAAATTTTACATGGAAGTATGGCAGATATATATTTTACAGGTAGGTTATTTAGCTTAATAGCTTATGCTGCAATGATGGTATTGACTTTGAAAATATTACCATATAAGAAAAAGACATTTTTTGTAATTGCATCCTTGCCAATGTCATTTTTATTGTCAACGGTATATTCTGCTGATATGTTATGTATAGGATTTTCTTTTATATTTACTGCATATTGCTTAAGACTTCTTAAGAAAAAACATGTTGGAGTTAAAAATTTGGTAATGTTAATTGTACTATTTACATTACTATGTTTCCCAAAAACAATGTCATATATTTTTATAGCTTTTATAGTTTTTGCATTACCTATAAAAAAGATTTTTATAGAAAACAAAAAATATATTGGATATTTAATTGCAATTTTTATAGTAATTTGTGGAGCAATAGTATATAATGGTTTACACAAAGACATACCTGATGATCCAAGAGGAGGAAATACCGGACAATCAGAACAGATTAGTTTCCTAATACACAATCCAGGAATGATTTTTGAGATAGGAAAAAATCATACTTTACAAACTATAACAAATTATACATGGATTTCAGGGCTACATTTAGATTACTTTTTTGGTAAAACATCATCAAATATATTTTTATTTATGTTAGTATATGTATTGTATGTATCATTAATTGATACTAGTAAGATTTATGGAAAAAAAGAGAAAACAATATTTATATTAGGATTTTTAATTACATTTGCAGCAACAAGTGGAATGTTATATTTGACATTTACTGAAATTGGAAAGGATATTGTTAGTGGATATCAAACAAGATATATTTTACCAGCTTTACCACTACTTTTAGTTTCAGTTGCAAATAAAACAGTAAGAGTCAGAAGAAAAGAAAATATGAACAGAAATATTGCTTATATAGCAACAATATTTTTGTTATTAGGTGTATTTGGAACAATATTTGCACCATAAAGTACAGACTAGTGATTGTAAAGCAAGTAAAACAATATAATAACGACGTAGTTTATTGGATTAAAGGAGAGGGCAATGGAAAAGATAAAACAAATAATTGTTGATAACTATAAATCTAATACTGTTTTTTATAAAATAGTAAAGGTTTTATTTTCCATGGCTTTTTCTCTTATGATATTGCTAGATAAAAAGTTAGTTTATAGTGGTGAAATTTTTGCTACTATAAATGATGTTCATTTTGTAAAACCAGTTCTTACAGATATAATTTATTTTATTGTAGCCTTTGTTTTGACATATATTCTTGTAACTATTATTGAAATTGCTGTGAATAAGATTGGTGAAAAAATTTGGAAATTACCAGTCAAAAGTAAAGATTTAAATAAAGAAAAAAGTGAAATAACAGAGCATAATAAGTTTAAGGGGTTAAAAGTTTATTGCATTATTTATGCATTGTTAATTATTGCATGGTTACCATACATACTTTCTGCATTTCCAGGAGGAATATATGGAGATACTGGAGTTTCAATAAATCAATCAATAGGGATAGATAAAATAGACAACCACCATCCACTTTTGTATACTCTTTCCATAAAGACTGCAATCAAATTATTTGGTGGAAGTGTGCAAATGGGAATGTCATTAATTACAATAATTCAAATTGTAATTATGGCAGGGGTGTATGCGTATTTTGTTTATTGGTTATATAAGAAAAATATTTCTAAAATATATGTTGGACTTTCGTTACTGTTTTTTATGTTTTTTAATTTGATACCTTTATATGTAATGTCAAACTGGAAAGATTCAATTTTTTCAGTAGCCATGTTAGCGTATATAATAAGTTTAATGGAAATTATTTTTCAAGATGCTAAAAACTTAAAGAAAAAAAGTAATATAATAAAATATATAATCGCTATGTTTTTTGTTTCTTTTTTAAGAAATAATGGACTATATATAGTAACTTTTGTTACAATATGGTTATTAGTTGTATATAGAAAAAGAATTAAAGATACTTTGAAAACATTCACTATAAGTTCTTTAGTTGCAATATTAATATTTTATATAATTCAAGGACCAATATATAAAAAATTAGATGTCAGTACTGAAACTTCAGAGAGTTTAGGAATTCCACTACAACAAATTTGTTATGTTATTGCAAGTAATGGAAATATAACAGATGAACAATTAGAGTTTATGAATCAAATTTGTCCTATTGAAGTTATAAAGGAAAACTTTACACCTTATATTGTTGATAAAATAAAATGGGACGAGCATTATAATGAACAATTTTTAAATGAGAATAAAGTCGAATTCTTAAAAATATGGGCTAAGGTGTTAATTCAGAATCCAAAAGCTTATGTAGCAGAATATTTGTATAATACATTGGGATATTGGGATATTAATAAAGTTACATCTAATTCATATATACAGTATTTAAATTGGAATAATGAACAACCTTTTGCAGAGGTAACGCAAACAGATTATTTTGAAAAGATAACTGGGTTTTCAATTCAAGAAAACTTAGCAACAGTAGGAAGATTATATAGTTCAGCAATATGGTTTTGGATAGTATTTTTGAGTTTTATACTTATAATCAAAAATAAGAAATATAAAAATATAGTTATATTGCTACCAGCATTATTAACTTGGGCAACCATAATGGTGGCAACTCCAATAGCTTTTACTCTTAGATATGTATATATATTAATATTAATGATACCGTTAGTTCTAATAGTACCAACGATGCCACAAAAAGGAGAAGGAGGAGATTAAAAATTGAAGATAGCAGTATTAATACCATGTTATAATGAAGAAGTCACAATAGAAAAAGTAATAAAAGATTTCAAAAAAGAACTACCAGACGCAGATATTTATGTTTATGATAATAATTCTAAGGACAAAACTTCAGAAATTGCTAAGAAAAATGGAGCTATTGTAAAGCGTGAATATCGCCAAGGAAAAGGAAATGTAGTAAGAAGTATGTTTAGAGATGTAGATGCAGACATTTATGTTATGGTAGACGGTGATGACACTTATCCTGCTGAAGAAGTACACAAGCTAATAGAGCCAGTTAAAAAAGGCGAGGCTGATATGGCAATAGGTGACAGGCTTACAAATGGAACATATAAAAAAGAAAATAAAAGGCATTTTCATGAGTTTGGTAATAATTTAGTAAAAAAGTCAATTAATATTGCTTTCAAAACAGAACTTAAAGACATAATGACTGGATATAGAGCCTTTAACAAGACTTTTGTTAAAACTATGCCTGTTATGAGTCCTAAATTTGAGATAGAAACAGAGATGACTCTACATGCATTAGATAAAAGATTTTTAATTAAAGAGATTCCTATTGAATACAGAGATAGACCCGAAGGAAGTGAATCAAAACTAAATACTGTTAGTGATGGTATGAAAGTTATTAAAAAAATAATTTCAATGTTTAAGGACTTTAAACCTCGTCAATTCTTTTTAAGCATTTCTCTAATATTTATAATAATAGGATTAATAATTGGAATGCCAGTTATAGTGGAATATGCACAAACTAAGTATATTACAAAATTACCTTCAGCAGTATTAGCAACAGGAGTAATGATTTTTGCTCTTATAATTGCACAATGTGGAGTGATTTTAAATACAGTAGTTAAGCAAAATAAAGAAAAATATGAGCTAGAAGTTCAAAGATATTTACAAAATGAAAAAAAATTAAATGAAAAGTAGGGAGATTTTATGCAAAAAGTATTAATAATTATACCAGCGTACAATGAAGCATTAAATATAAAAAAAACAGTAGAAGATGTTATAAAAAACACAAAATATGATTATATAGTTATTAACGACTGTTCAAAAGATGATACTAAAAAGGTATGCGAAGAGAATAATTTTAATTTTCTATCATTACCAATAAATTATGGATTGACTAGTGGAGTACAACTTGGAATGAAATATGCTAAGAAAAATGGATATGACATAGCAATACAATTTGACGGTGACGGTCAACATGAAGCAAAATACTTGAAGGATTTGGTTAAAGAAATAGAAAAGAATAAATCAGATATAGCGATTGGCTCTAGATTTGTAACTGAAAAGAAGCCCGTAACTATGAGAATGCTTGGAAGTAACATAATAACTGGAACTATAAAATTAACAACAGGAAAGACTATCAAAGATCCAACATCAGGAATGAGGGCTTATAATAAAGAAGCTATTGATATGTTTGTTAATAATGCAAGTTTAACACCTGAACCAGATACAATAGTTTATATGTTAAAAAAGAAAATGAAGGTTGGAGAAGTTCAAGTTGAGATGAAGGATAGAGAATTTGGAGAAAGTTATCTAAAGCCAATAAAAGCAATTGAGTATATGATCAATATGTTTTTCTCGATTGTATTTATTAGAGCTCTTACAAGAAAAAATAAGTAGGAGAGGAAAATGTCAAAAGAAAAAAGTATTAAGGAGTATTATAAAATTGGTAAAAAAGGAATAATAGCATCAATTGCATATTCTTTCTTAGTAGCAATGACGATAATGTTCCAAAGTAAAATAAAATTTTCAGGAGTGTGCCAAGACGGGTATACAAAGAATCAGTTTGGAAACTTCTTTTGGGGAGATATTATAGCTGTTGTTGCTTTTACTATTTTAGTATTTTTGGTAGTTATAAATATAATTGCTTTGTGTAATAGCAAGAAAATAAAAGTACTTAATAAACTTGATGAAAAATTAACTAAGAAGAAATCAATATTATATTGGATAATAGCTACAGTGTTATTACTAATCCCATACATGATATATTTTCTAACTTATTATCCTGGATTTATTCATGAAGATTCATTGAATTCAATTTACCAAGCTATTGGGGATGTGAAATATAATAATCAACATCCAGTAGCATATACTTTTTTTATTGAGATTTTCTTAAGATTAGGATTGAGGGTATGTTCAAATCTAAATTTGGGAATTGCTTTTTATACTATAACTCAAATTTGTATTATTGTAGGTAGCTTAGGATATTTTTTGCTTTGGCTAAAAAAACACAACGTTAAAGGAATATTTATAGCCTTAACATATTTGTTTTTTGCTTTTAATTCCTGCAATTTAGCTATTGCGATTACAATGTGGAAAGATACTTTATTTAGTATATTATTGTTTTTGATGACTTTATATCTTTATGATATAATTGAGCACGACGGATGTCAGTTAAAGATGATGAATGGAGTTGTAAAGTTTATATTACTCAATTTTTTAATTGCCTTTTGTAGAAATAATGGAATATACATATTAATGGCTGAAGCTGTGATATTGCTTATATGTTTTAGAACTAAATTTAAAGTTTTTAAAGTTTTAAATGTTATATCTCTTATAATTATTATTTTAATACAAGGACCAGTATACAAATGTTTTGAAATAAATTCACCATCTGAAGAAAAATTTGGAATACCGATACAACAAATTGGTAGAACCATATTATGTGACGGAAATATAACAGAAGAACAAAAAGAATTTTTAAATAAAATTTTAAATATAGAAACTTGGAAAAAAGTTTATACACCTTGTACTGTAGATATAACTAAGTGGCATGGTGATTTCAATAGAGGCTTTTTGAAGGATAATGAAAAAGAATTTATTAAGATTTGGGCACAAATTTTGATGAATAATAAAGTTGAATATTTAAAAGCTTATCTAATGGAAACATGTGGATTTTGGGCATTTGGATTAAAAGGTGAGGAATATTATGGAGCACCATGTTATATTTATCAAGGTAATGATCTAGGAATAAAAAGAACAGATTTAATAAAAAAAGTAACAGGAATATCTTTAGAAAAATTTTATAAAAAAAGGCCAAGTTTCATAAGTGTTGGAACATTAGTGTGGATTATGTTTTTGGTAGTTACTATATTAATAGCACAAAGAAATACAAAATATATTTTGAGTTTGACACCATTGATTTTTTCTTGGATGTCTGTTATTATATCAACACCTATAGCAGTATGCTTAAGATATATGTATATGATTGTATATGCACTGCCATTTATAATAATGTTACCATTTTTGGTACAAAATGATGAATCAAAAAATAGAGAAGAATATAGAAAAGAAGTTAGAAAAATAGATGAAAATTGAGAGGAGGACTAATAATTAATTATGTCAGTTGTATTAAGAGTTATATTAATTGTATGTTCAATGATTGCATTTTTTCTATGTATAAAAAAAATAAAACAAGCAAAATTAAAAGTTGAGAACTCAGTAACTTGGATGGTAGGAGCTATTTTATTAATATGTATGAGTATATTTTTCAATGCAGTAGAATGGGTATCTACAAAACTAGGATTTCAAGCGCCTGTTAATTTTGTGTTTTTAGTTGTAATAGGATTTTTATTGATAGAAACTTTTATAGATAATATTCGCATATCTCAGTTAAATGAGAAGATAAAAGATTTAAATCATTACATAGCATTATCAGAACATGAAAAAAAAGCAAAAGAAGAGAAAAAGGCATAATAGTAAAATAGTAAAATTTGTTAAACATTAGGAGAAATATAAAATGAAGAAATTATTTAATAAATGTATGGAATTATATAAAAAATATAAGGAAATTATAGATTATTTAGTAGTTGGTGGAATTGTAACTGTTATAAATTTTATTTCATATTGTATACCTGCTAAAATATTTCACATAGATCCAGTAATTAGTCAGGTTATAGCATGGGTTGTTTCAGTTATTTCTGCTTATGTATTAAATAAAATATTTGTATTTAGAAGTAAGACAAATTCATTTAAAGAATTAATGACAGAAATGTGGTCTTTTATAATAGGAAGACTAGCTACAGGAGCATTGTGTGATGTTGGACTGTTCGTTCTTATGTATAATATATTACATATTAATGATATAGTTTCAAAAATAACAACACAAGTTTTAGTAGTAATTCTTAATTATGTTCTAAGTAAATTAGTTATATTTAAAAATAAAACAAAAACTGAAAATGCAGATAGTGCAAAATAATTAGTACAAAAAAGTGGATTACAAAGGTATAGAAAAAAGGAGGAAAAAAATGAGAATTTTAATAACAGGAGCAAATGGAATGCTTGCAAATTCAGTAATAAAAAGATTTGAAGGAAACGAATTAATTTTAACAGATGTTAAAGATTTAGACATAACAGATTTAGATGCTGTTAGAAAATTTGTTAGAGATAAAAAACCTGAATATATAATTAACTGTGCCGCATATACTGCAGTTGATAAAGCTGAAGAAGCTGGAGAAATTGTAGAAAAAGTAAATGCAGATGGACCTGGAAATCTTGCAATAGCAGCAAAAGAAAATGATGCAGTTTTAATACATATTAGTACTGATTATGTATTTGGTGGAGAATTAGATATAGATAAATATTATAAAGAAGATGACCCTAAGGCTCCAGTAACAGCTTATGGAATAACTAAATTGCATGGAGAAGAACAAGTTAGTCAAAATACAGATAAATATTATATATTTAGAATAGCATGGCTATATGGAGAAGGTCCAAACTTTGTTAGAACTATGTTAAGATTAGGTGAAGAAAAAGATGAATTAAGTGTTGTTGCAGATCAACATGGTTCACCTACGTATGCAGAGGATTTAGCAAATGTTATAGCAAAAGCAATCGATAAAAAAATTCCATATGGAGTTTATCATGCAACTAATGAAGGATATACAACTTGGTTTGATTTCACAAAAGCAATTTTTGAATATGCAGGGATTGATTGCAAAGTAAATGCAGTTACAACAGAAAAATATATAGATATGATGAAGATAACGCAAGCTAAAAGACCTAAAAATTCTCAATTATCAAAAGAAAAATTATCTGCTCAAGGAATTACAATACCACAGTGGGAAGATGCATTAAAAAGATATCTAAAAGCAGAAGGAAAAATGTAGAATTATTTAAGGGTGATGTAAATTTTGCGAAAGCATGAAAGAAAGAGAGGAATATAAAATGAAGAAAAGAAAAGGAATAATTCTAGCAGGAGGAAGTGGGACAAGACTATATCCACTAACACTTGCAATATCAAAACAAATAATGCCAGTCTACGACAAGCCAATGATTTATTACCCACTATCAGTATTGATGGAAGCTAATATTAGAGAAGTTCTAATAATATCAACTCCTAGAGATGTAGTTGTATTTAAGGAACTTTTAGGAGATGGTTCTCAATGGGGAATGAAATTTGAATATAAAGTTCAAGAAAAACCTAATGGATTAGCAGAGGCTTTTATAATAGGGGAAGATTTTATAGGAGAAGACAATGTTGCTATGATTTTAGGAGACAATATGTTTTATGGGTCTCATCTATCAGAAATGCTAAAAAGAGCTAATGAAAGGGAAGAAGAAGCAACAATTTTTGGATATGAAGTTAGAGATCCAAGAGCATATGGTGTTGTTGAAATTGACGAAAATGGAAAAGCAGTATCAATTGAAGAAAAGCCTGAAAAACCTAAATCAAATTATGCTGTACCAGGACTTTATTTTTATACAAATGATGTAATTGAAATAGCAAAAGAAATTAAACCTTCTGCAAGAGGAGAGTTAGAGATAACAAGTATCAATGAAGAATACATGAATAGAAATAAATTATATGTTGAAACATTCGGTAGAGGAATGACATGGTTTGATACAGGAACACATGATGCATTAATAGAAACTGCAAGCTTTGTTCAAACAATAGAAAAGAGACAAGGAATGCAAGTTTGTTGCCCAGAAGAAATAGCTTTCGAGAAAGGTTGGATTACACCAGAACAATTATCTAAATTAGCTGATAAGTATATGAAGACTAATTACGGAAAATATTTAAAAGATTTAATTTAGTTTTTAAATTGGAGTTAAAAAGCTAGAGATAAAATAAAAAAGGAGAGTTTGTGTTATATGGGAAAGTTTAAAAAGATTGAAACGTCAATTGAAGGAGTTTATGTAATAGAACCAACAGTATTTGGGGACAACCGTGGATATTTTATGGAGACATATAGCAAAGAAGAATTTGCACAAATAGGTTTAGATTATAATTTCGTACAAGACAATCAGTCAAAATCTAAAAAAGGAGTTTTAAGAGGACTACATTTTCAAAAAGAAAATTCTCAAGCAAAACTTGTTAGATGTATAAAGGGCGAAGTATTTGATGTAGCTGTTGACCTAAGACCTGGGAGTAAAACATATGGAAAATGGGAAGGAGTAAAACTTTCAGAAGAAAATAAAAAAATGTTTATGATTCCTAGAGGTTTTGCACATGGATTTATGGTGTTATCAGACGAAGCAGAATTCACATATAAATGTGATGATGTATATAATCAAGCAGCTGAAGGTGGTCTTGCATGGAATGATCCTGATGTTAATATTGAATGGCCTATGGGAGATTTGTCAGTTAATGATTTATTAACTTCAGAAAAAGATAGTAAATGGCCAACTTTGAAAGAGTTGAAAAAAACTGATTTATTCAAAAATTTGTAATTTAAAATATTTGTAATAATTTAATAATAAAAAATAAATTGAAAGAAGGATAAAATATGAATAAAAATGTATTGGTAACCGGAGCGGCAGGATTTATAGGAGCAAACTTTGCAGAATATTTCGTAAACAAACATCCAGATTATAAAGTAGTTGTTGTTGATAAATTAACTTATGCAGGAAATATGGACAACTTAAAAAAAGTAGAGGATAAAATTACTTTCGTTAAGGCAGATATTTGTGACTTTGAAAAAATGAAAGAAGTATTTGATAAATATGAAATTAATGGTGTAATTCATTTTGCAGCAGAATCTCATGTTGATAATAGTATAAAAACTCCATTTGTTTTCACTCAAACTAATGTAATAGGAACACATACATTACTTGAGACTGCAAAACAAAAATGGGGAGAAGGAAGCCCAAATAAGTTTGTACATATTTCAACAGATGAAGTATATGGTTCTCTTGGAGAAGATGGATATTTTACAGAAAGATCTCCAATTCAACCAAGTAGTCCATACTCAGCTTCAAAAGCAAGTTCAGACTTAATAGCATTTGCATATAAAGAGACTTTTAATATGAATGTAAATGTAACAAACTGTTCAAACAATTATGGTCCTTATCAACATAATGAAAAATTAATTCCTCACATGATTAAACTTGCACTGGATGACAAAAAATTACCAGTTTATGGTGAAGGGTTAAACATAAGAGATTGGCTATATGTTGAAGATCATTGTGAAGCAATCGATTTAGTTTTCCATAAAGGTGTAGCAGGAGAAAGATATAATATTGGTGGACATAATGAAAAGAGAAATATAGAAATAGTTAAACTAATTTTACAAAGATTAGATAAACCAGAAAGTTTGATAGAGCATGTTGAAGATAGAAAAGGTCATGATTATAGATATGCAATAGACCCAACTAAAATAAAAAATGAATTAGGTTGGTATCCAAAAACAAAATTTGAAGATGGAATAGTAAAAACAATAGATTGGTATTTAGAAAATCCAGATTGGTTGAAATAAAAAATAAATTTAAGCAGGTGATAACACTTGCTTTTTTTAATAGATAGAAAAAATTATCGTGCAACTTAAATTGCTATAAATTAGTAACAAAAATATATTCCATTTTTCAACAATATATGATAGAATATGATTGATATACTAGTGAAAATATTAGAGGGGCTAATAGGAGGTTTATCAAATGAAAAGATTAAGTAAATATAAGAAAGTAATAATAGTATTTATAATAATAGCTTTACTACAAATGAGTAGTTTTAGTACTATTATTTCGCTTTCAGCAGAGAGTAAGGCAGAAAATAAAGTAGAGAATAAAACGACACAAAGTAATACTGTAGGAGAATCTAGTATTCAAAATAAAACTACAAGTGAAAATAAGACAACAGAAAATAAAGTAGAAAATAAAAAAGATGAAACTGAAAAAAATGAAGTAAAAATAAATACTTATCAAGAAGATGAACAAAATAGCAATGAAGAAAATGGAATTGCAACAATTGCTACTACACAATTAATAGCTAATGGAGAGTATGTTATTAGATCTGCTGCAAATAGTAAATTTTCTTTAAATGTAGCAGGAGCATCAAAAAATAATGGTGCAAATGT
>CANQPF010000012.1 GCA_947625665.1 uncultured Clostridia bacterium
TCAGCAGTAGAAAAAGCAGGAGTAGCAGATAAAATGACGCATATTTCAACTGGAGGAGGAGCTTCACTAGAATTTCTTGAGGGAAAGAAACTTCCAGGAATAGAGTGTTTATTAGATAAATAAAATGAAACAAGAGAAAGGAGAAAATAATATGAGAAGAAAAGTAATAGCTGGAAATTGGAAAATGAATATGTTACCAAATGAAACATTAAAATTTATTGAAGATTTAGCACCATTAGTTAAAGATACAAAAAATGAAGTTATATTATGTGTACCATTTACAGATTTGTTTTATGCACTACTTGCAGTACAAGGAACAAATATAAAAATAGGAGCTCAAAATATGCACTTTGAGAAAAAAGGAGCATATACAGGAGAAGTAGCTCCAGATATGTTAAAATGTATAAATGTTGAATATGTTATAATAGGACATTCAGAAAGAAGACAATATTTTAATGAAACAGATGAGAGCGTTAATAAAAAAATAAAGGCTGCTTTTGAAGTAGGACTAAAACCAATAGTTTGTGTTGGAGAGACCTTAGAACAAAGAGAGTCAGGTAAAGCGGAAGATATAATAACTAGTCAAACAGAAAAAGCACTTGACGGACTAACAAATGAACAAGTAGAAAATACAATTATTGCGTATGAGCCAATATGGGCTATCGGAACAGGAAAAACAGCGACAAATGAAGATGCAAATGATGCAATAAAAGCAATTCGTAAAAAAATTGTCGGAATTTATGGACAAAATACTGCTGATAGAGTTATAATACAATATGGCGGTAGCGTAAAGTCAACTAATAGTAAAGAATTATTTTCAATGTCAGATATTGATGGAGGATTAGTTGGTGGAGCAAGCCTAAATGCAGAAGAATTCAGTAAAATAGTAAACTATTAAATAAAGCTTGAACAAAAGAAATAAGGCAAACTTTATGTAGAATTCAGCAAAAATGTAATTAGGAAAAGGATGGTAAGAATGAAAGATAAACTAACAATGCTAATGATATTAGATGGGTTTGGTATAAATAAAAATAAAGACGGAAATGCAATAGAAATGGCAAACACACCTAATATAGATAAACTAAAGAAGAAGTATCCAAATGCAGAATTATTTACTAGTGGATTGAAAGTCGGATTACCAGAAGGACAAATGGGAAATTCAGAAGTAGGACACACTAATATCGGAGCAGGAAGAATAGTCTATCAAGAGTTAACAAAAATAACAAAGTCTATAGAAGAAGGGGACTTTTTCTCAAATTCAGAATTTATGGCGGCAATAGAAAATTGCAAGAAAAATAAGTCTAAACTTCACATAATGGGACTAGTCTCAGATGGAGGAGTTCATAGCCATAATAGACACTTATATGCATTATTAGAAATGGCAAAAAGAAGAGATTTTGAAGACGTTTATGTTCATTGCTTTTTAGATGGAAGAGATACGCCACCAGCTTCAGCTGAAATGTATATATCTAAATTACAAGATAAAATGAAAGAAAAAGGTGTTGGAAAAATAGCTACTATAGCAGGAAGATTTTATGCTATGGATAGGGATAAAAGATGGCAACGTATTGAAAAAGCATATAACGCTATGGTTAAAGGAGAAGGTAATAGAGAAAGTAGCGTAATAAAAGCAATTGAAGATTCTTATCAAAAAGAAGTATTTGATGAATTTATAGAGCCTACAGTAATTTGTAATAATGATATTCCAGTAGCAACAATATCAAAAAATGATTCAGTAATATTTTTTAATTTTAGACCAGATAGAGCAAGACAAATTACAAGAGCTTTAGTTGATCCAGACTTTAAAGAATTTAAAACAAAGAAATTAAATTTATATTTTGTATGCTTTACAAGTTATGATGATACAATGCCAAATGTAAAAATAGCATTTAAGAAAGAAAGGTTAGAAAATACATTTGGAGAATATATTAGCAGAAAAGGTTATGCACAATTAAGAATAGCAGAAACAGAAAAGTATGCTCATGTGACATTTTTCTTCAATGGAGGGGAAGAAAATCAATATAGAGGAGAAGAAAGAATTTTAGTTCCATCTCCAAAAGTTGAAACGTATGATTTAAAACCAGAAATGAGTGCTTATGAAGTAACGGATAAAGTATTAGAAGCAATAAAACAAGATAAGTTTGATTCAATTATATTAAATTTTGCAAATACAGATATGGTAGGTCATACCGGAAATTTAGATGCAGCAATAAAAGCAGTAGAGGCAGTTGATAAATGTATTGGGAAAATAGTGGACTTAATAAATGAGAAGAAAGGAAATCTTATTATAATTGCAGATCACGGAAATGCGGAACAAATGATAGATTATAAAACAGGAGAACCACATACAGCACATACAACAAACCCTGTACCAATATTCCTAATAACTAGTGATGAAACATTAAAAATAAAGTCAGGAGGGAAATTGGCAGATATTGCACCAACTATGCTTGATTTAATGAAATTACCAAAACCACAAGAGATGACTGGTGAAAGTTTATTGATTAGAGAATAAAAAAACAATTAAATTTAGGATAAAACAAATTAATAAATACAAAAGTTTGTTAATTAGGGAGTAAAAGTTAATGTTAAAACATACTAAGAAGATACAAGAAATATATGAAGATATACAAAGAAAACTTTATTATATGATTCCAGAAAAATGGGAAGAGTTATATTTGTATACTTCTATCATAGATAAGGAAGATAGAACAACAACCGGAGAGTTGTTTTTCTATTATATTCCAAAGGGAATTTTGAGAAAAAAACCAGTTAGTGGTTATGAAATACCACATAAATTCAATTTGGATGAAAATGAGTATTTAAAATTAGTAGATATTTTATATGCGAAATTTAAAGAACTTAGATTTGAACAAAGAAAGCTAGAACCTCAATCTATATGGAGTAATTTAACGCTAACAATAAAAAATACTAAATTTAAAATAATATATGACTATGAGGATTTAACACAATCAGATTTTAATAGCTATGAAAGACATATAATTTGGCGTCATAACGTATTAGGAATTTCTTTAGAGCAATGTACAAGAGAAGAAAAAGAAATAATAAAGATGGCAGAAACAGGTGCAAAAGTACTTGCTAGAAAAGAAGTGTATGAAAGTGGTATATATATTAAAAATATAAGAAATATCGTAGATTATGCGACTCAATCATATAGTAGAGATACAAAAGATATAGAGTATATTGCTGATGAGGAAAAAATAGTGACTAGCAAGAAAAATCAAATTTTGATGAATGAAGAAACTTTAGAGGATGAAAAAGACGGAAAATATGATATAAAGGTTGAAGAAGGCACTCAAGGAAAATATGATGAAATGGCCGAAAGTATAAAAAGACGTGAAAAGTATGAAATACAGGTAGAACCGGATTCAGAAGAAGATCAAAATACTAGTATAAATAGTTTTAGTTCAATGCAAGAAGAAACATATATTCCACAAACTAGACAAAAACCAAAAAGATATACTATTAAATAATAAAAAAGAAGGGAGCAAATAAAATGATATATTCAGAGGAATTAAAAAATATGTGCACAGTAGCAAAAGGAGTTAACCATGGACCTGCTCCAATACCAGAAGAAGGAAAATGGGTTAAAGCAAAAGAAATAAAAGATATTTCAGGATTAACTCATGGTATTGGTTGGTGTGCACCACAACAAGGAGCATGTAAATTAACTTTAAATATTAAAGAAGGAATTATTCAAGAGGCATTAGTAGAAACAATAGGATGTTCTGGAATGACACATTCAGCAGCTATGGCAGGAGAAATTTTAACAGGAAAGACAATATTAGAAGCTTTAAATACTGATCTAGTTTGTGATGCAATAAATGTGGCTATGAGAGAATTGTTCTTACAAATAGTTTATGGTAGGTCACAATCAGCATTTTCAGAAGATGGTCTTCCAGTAGGTGCAGGACTTGAAGATTTAGGGAAAGGAACAAGAAGTCAAGTTGGAACAATATATTCTACAAGTTTAAAAGGACCAAGATATCTAGAACTTGCAGAAGGATATATAACAAAACTTGCATTAGATAAAGATGATCAAATAATTGGTTATGAATATGTAAATCTAGGTAAGATGATGGAAAATATAAAAAAAGGAATAGAGCCAATGGAAGCAATAAAACAAGCTTCTGGTACATATGGAAGATTTGATGAAGCGGTTAAAACAATTGATCCTAGACAAGAATAGTTTTTTAATCAAATAAAAGAAATAAGAAGGAAAGGAATGAAATAATAATGGCGGTAACATTTGAAAGTTATGAAAGAAGAATAAATCAAATAAAACCAGTAATGGAGAAATATGGAATCGAAGATTTTGAAAATGCTTTAGAAATCTGTAAAGAAAAAGGTTTCAATCCCTATGATATAGTAAAGGGAGTTCAACCTATATGTTTCGAAAATGCTTGTTGGGCTTATACATTAGGAGCTGCAATAGCGATAAAAAAAGGTTGTACAAAGGCATCAGATGCAGCTGAAGCAATTGGAGAAGGATTACAATCTTTCTGTATACCAGGCTCAGTAGCTGATGATAGAAAAGTAGGTTTAGGACATGGAAATTTAGCATCAATGCTTTTATCAGAAGAATCAAAATGTTTTGCATTCCTAGCAGGACATGAAAGTTTTGCAGCAGCAGAAGGTGCAATTGGAATTGCTAAATCTGCAAACAAAGTTAGAAAAGAGCCTTTAAAAGTAATTTTAAATGGACTAGGAAAAGATGCAGCTCAAGTAATATCAAGAATAAATGGATTTACATATGTAAAAACACAATTTGATTATTTTACAGGAAAAGTAAATGTGGTAGAAGAAATTGCATATTCAGATGGAGAAAGAGCAAAAGTTAGATGCTATGGAGCAGACGATGTTAGAGAAGGTGTAGCAATAATGCACTTAGAAGGTGTAGATGTATCAATAACAGGAAACTCTACAAACCCAACAAGATTCCAACATCCAGTAGCAGGTACATATAAAAAAGAATGTGTAGAACAAGGAAAGAAATATTTTTCAGTAGCATCAGGTGGAGGAACAGGTAGAACATTACATCCAGACAATATGGCAGCAGGTCCAGCATCTTATGGAATGACAGATACAATGGGAAGAATGCACTCAAGTGCTCAATTTGCAGGTAGTTCTTCAGTTCCAGCGCATGTTGAAATGATGGGATTAATAGGAATGGGCAACAACCCTATGGTCGGAGCAACAGTAGCAGTTGCTGTAGCAGTAGAAGAAGCAATGAAATAAAATCATTGCTTCTTCATTTTTGGCTTTGAGATTAGAGATGCTAAATATCCAAAAAGAATTGCACTAGCAATGCCACCGAGCTGAAGCTTTAACACCACCAGTAAATGCTCCCACTAATCCAGATTCTTTAACGCCATCTATTGCACCTTTAGCTAAGTTGTTACCAAAACCAGTAAGAGGAACTGTTGCTCCACAACCAGCAAAATCAACTAGATATTTATAAACGCCTAAGCCACCTAAAATAGCTCCTAGAGTTACAAACAATACAAGGATTCTAGCAGGCGTTAATTTAGTTTTATCTATTAAGATTTGACCAATAATACAAATAATTCCGCCAACAACAAAGCATTTTAATAAACTTGTCCACTCGAATATACTTGCCCAATTGACATCCATAGTTTATTCCTTCCTTTCATCATATAGATTATATGTGTCACTTTATGTGAGTATCTACTATTAAATTTCTATACTTATAGCATGAGCGATTCCAGGAATTGTTTCTCCTTGTTGAACACTCATTGAGTTCATTAAAGCTCCTGTTGCTATTAGTAATACTTTTTTTAATTTCTTTGATTTTAATTGTTTAAAAATATAACCAGAGAAAACTGATCCACAGCAAGCACATCCACTACCGCCTGAATGAGTGTCTTGTGCATCTTTATCAAAGATTAAAACACCACAATCATTATAATTGCTTTTAATATTGTAACCTTGTGTTTTTGCAAGATCAATTGCAATATCTTTTCCAATGTACCCTAAATCACCACTAAGAATAATGTCATAATAACTAGGAGTTCTTCCTGTATCTAAAAAGTGTGTAACTAAAGTATCTATAAAGGCAGGGGCCATTGCAGCACCCATATTATTTGCATCATTTATACCTTTGTCTACAATTTTTCCGGTTGTGATATGAGTTATATATGGACCAAATCCTTGTTTAGAAATAATTGTGGCACCTGAACCTGTAACAGTCCACTGAGAACTAGGAGGTCTTTGATTACCAAGTTCTAGAGGAAAGCGAAATTGCTTTTCTGCACTACAAAAGTGACTTGAAGTAGCACAAAGTACGTTTGAAGCAAAACTTTCTGCACAAATAGCACCTAATGACATGCTTTCCACAAAAGTTGAACATGCACCGAACACACCAAAGAAAGGTACATTTGAGTCACGAAGACCAAAGCTAGAAGAGATACATTGATTTAATAAATCACCTGCGAAACAACAATCTATATCTGCGGTAGCTATTCCAGATTTATTAATAACTGAATTTATTGTTTCTTTAATTATTTTACTTTCAGCTTTTTCCCAAGTCTTTTCACCCCAAAATTCATCTGTTAAACATTGATCAAAATATTTGGCTAAAGGACCTTGACCTTCTTTTGGACCAACAATTGTTGCACACTCTAAAAGTGTTGGTGGAGTATTGAATTTTACTGTTTGTTTACCTAACTTTTCCAAAAAAACACCTCCATATCAAACTAATGTTATTGATTGGGTATTAAATATCATAAAAATTATTCCTACAATAATTGAGGCTGAAATACCAAATACAAGAACTGGACCAGCCACAGTAAACATTTTACCTCCAACACCCATAACATATCCTTCTGATTTATATTCCATTGCTGGAGAAACTATAGAGTTTGCAAAACCTGTAATTGGAATTAAAGAACCTGCTCCAGCAAATTTTCCGATTTTGTTAAAGATATTTAACCCAGTTAAAAATGCAGAAATACCTATTAAAATAATGGATACTATAGTGTTACTCATAGTGATATCCATTTGTCTTTCTTGGCAAATATTAAAGATAATTTGCCCAATTGTACAAATTAAACCTCCAACCCAAAAAGCATTAAAGCAATTTTTTAAAATTGGTGAATTAGGAGATTTTTTGTCTACATATTTTTTATAAGCTTCAGTAGATTCAGTTGGGTTGTTCATAATATTCATCCCTTTCATTTTAGTTAAATTTATTCATTATTTTTTCTTTCTAAGTCAATGACAAAACTTAAATCTAAATCAACATAGTACTTAACAATTTTTCCATCTTCTATATCAGCTCTTTGATCTATAATTCTTACTCCTGATAAATAGTCTATTGTTTTCGAAGTTTCTGAAATTGCTTTAACAGTAGCGTCTTTCCAAGAAACATTTGATGTACCAGTTATACTTAAATGTTTTTTTATTTCCATAACTATCCTCCCAAAAAAATATTTATACTTATGTTTTCCAAAAATAAAAAAAATATGCAATCAAATTGACAATGATTTATTTTTAAAGATATAATTTAAATGAAAAAAAGAAAGGGATGATTATATGGATAAAGCTAGAGAAACAGCATTAAAAGTTCTTTATAAAATAGATAAAAATAAAGCATATTCAAATATTGAATTAGATGAAGAAATTAATAAAAATAGAACAATATTAAATGATAAAGATATAGGATTAATATCAGAAATTGTATATGGAGTAACAACATGGCGATTAACTCTTGATGAAATTATAAAAAAATATTCAAAAATAAAATTAAAAAAAATCTCTCTTTGGATTATAAATATTCTTAGAATGGGAGTTTATCAAATTGTTTTTTTAGATAAAATTCCAAAATCTGCAGCAGTTAATGAAAGTGTAAAATTAGCAAAAAGATATGGTCATAAAGCAAGTAGTAATTTTGTTAATGCAATTTTAAGAAAAGTTGAAAAAAATGATTATGAAGATTTAAATAAAACAATTAAAAATGACATTGAAAGAATTTCAAAAATGAATTCAATGCCAGAATGGATAATAAAAAAGTTATTAGAAGAAAAAAGTATTGAAGAAGTTGAGAAGATTTGTAAAGCATCAAATGAAAAGGCAAAAATTAATATTCGTATAAATCGACTAAAAACGACAAAAATAGAATTAGAAGAAAAATTAAAAAATGAAAATTTTGAAGAAGGTTTATTAGAAAATTTCTTATATTTAAATAAAATAAAAAATATTGAAAAAATAGATAGCTTTCAAGAAGGACTATTCACAATTCAAGATGAAGTTGCTTCATTACCTAGTTTGATCTTAGATCCAAAGGAAGAAGATGTGATTTTAGATGCTTGTAGTGCTCCAGGAGGAAAAACTACATATTTAGCAGAATTGATGAATAATAAAGGTGAAATTGAAGCTTGGGACATACATGAGCATAGAACTAAATTAGTAGAAAAAAATGCAAAGAGATTAGGAATAACAAATATAAAAACCAAAGTAAAAGATGCGACAATTTATGATTCAAAATATGATAAAAAATTTGACAAAATTTTATTGGATGTACCTTGTCTAGGATTAGGAGTAATAAAAAGAAAACCAGATATAAAATGGCAAAAAAATGAAGAAGATATTGAAAAAGTAAAAAAGATACAATTAAAAATTTTAAATACATGTTCTAAATACGTAAAAGATGGAGGAGTTATAGTATATTCAACATGTAGTATTTTAAAAGAGGAAAATGAGGACGTTATAGAAGAATTTTTGAAAAATAACAAAAATTTTGAAAAAATAAGAATAAAAATTGATAAAAATTATTTTGAAAAATATGTAACCTCAAGTGGTTCTTTGGAAGTGTATCAGGATGACAAAATTGATGGCTTTTATGTTGCTAAAATACGTGAAAAATCAATCAAAAACTAAATATTACAATTGTATTACATTTGCTTTACGATTCTATTAAAAGTATTGACTTTTTACTGTAAAACTATAAAATATAATAAGAAAACTATTATTAGCACAAATTAGCAAAACATAAAATTAATACAAGTGTTTTTCAAAAAAAAGAGGAGAATAATAAAACAAAGAAATAGTAAAAGAGGAGTTCAAATATGGCAAAGTGTTTAGGGTTATATATAGAAGACAATTTAATAAAATATGCGAAAATTTCAAAAGAACATGATGATATAAAAGTTGAAGCATTTGGAATTGAGTTTTATGAAAAATTAGATAAAGCAGTTGATAAAATTGTAGAAGAGACATATAGTCAAAAAATACCAATTAGTATTAATTTAAATAGTGAGAATTATAACTTTTTTAGAGTCTTTTCATTGTTATCTAAGAATGACTTACCTAAAGCTATTAAAACCGAATTTGAAACTTATTGTGAAGAAAATGGATATAATCCAAATGTTTTTGAAACACGCTATGCATTAATAAGTGAAAAAGACGCAGAAGATAAATTAAAAGTAATTCACGTTTCAGAAAATAAAATAGAAATGAATAAAACAACACAACAATTGAATGGACACAAAATTTCTACAATAGCACCAGTGCCACTAGCATTACCAAATTTATTAGGAATTACAACAGATACAGTAGAAAAAGAAAATGCTATAATAGTAAATATTGAAAAAAATACAACTTTAACAACAATAATAGATAGTAATGTCCAAGACATAACAGTTTTAGAAGAAGGAAGCGCTGACTTTTTAAACAAATTAAACATCAAAGAAAATTCTTATTCTAAAGCTTATGAAATATGCAAAAACACTACTATATATACGTCAGCTGGTATGGAATTACAAAATGCTGACGATCAAGGATATTTAGAAGATATAATGCCAACTTTATTTGAAGTGGTTAGTAGAATAAAGAAAGTTATGAATGAAAGTACTGAAAAGATACAAAAAATTTATGTCACAGGTACGGGTGCAATGATTAACAATGTGGACATATATTTTCAAGAATATTTAGACGAAGTAGAATGTGAAGTATTAAGACCATATTTTATTCAAACAACAGGTGATGTATCAATCAGAGATTATCAGGAAGTTAATACAGCTATATCTTTAGCTTTATTGGGATTAGGTGAAGGTATGTCTAGTATGAACTTCAAAGGTAGAACATCAATGTCAGAAGGAATGCCTGATTGGTTAAAAATGGATATTGGTTCAGGAGCTATTACTAATGCTTTAGATGGAATTAAGGAAAATGATTTAGGAGAACCATATAGCAAAAGTGAGTTAATACTTATGAGAGTGGCTATAGGTCTATTCCTTTTATTTGCGATATATTCTGCATTTTCTATGATATTGAATAGTCAAATAACAAAAAAGACACGAGAAGCATCAGATCTTCAATCAGAAATAACTACTGAAATTGCTTTGGCTAAAGTTGATAATGAAAAGATTTTATCTAGAGCAAATGATTATTCAAAATTAGTAGAAGAAATAAATGATCAAAACGAGAAAATAGAAGATAGAAATAGAACAAGAAATGAAATACCAGATTTGTTGAATCAGTTGATGTATGTAATACCAGAAGGTGTCAGAATGAGCAAAATATCAAATACAGAAGGAAATCATATAGTTATAGATGCACAAGGAATAAAATACGAACAATTAGGTTATTTTAAAGCAAAAATAAAATCAGAAGGAATTTTAAACAATGTAACTTCAACAGGTGGAGATAAAGAACAAGACATAATTACAATAAGAATAGAAGGAGATTTACCATGAAAAAAATTTTATTAAGCTTATTGATTGTTTTATTGATATTGCTGATAGCTTTTACATTTATCAAAGGATGGGGATTTGGGTCAGTTCAAGTTTTAAGTTTTGCAGACATAAAGTCTAAAGATGAAATATTAGAACGAGAAATAAACAAAGCTCATACTTTAGCTGAAACTGACTTTAAAAAGGAATTAAACGATGAAAATGATAATATAGAAAAATTAGAAGATGCTAGAGAACAATATAAGCAATTAGTAGGAACAGATGAAAATGGTGAAATAAATCAAAACAGTCAACTAGAAAGATATGAAATGGAATATTTATGGACACAGATAGGTAACTATGCTAAAAGTGAAGGTGTTTCTTTAAAAATAAGTGTTGAAAAATCATTTGATCCAAATGAACAAAAACAACAAGATGCAAAAAATCAAGCCAATCAAACAAATGCAGCAACAAATGATGATACTTCATCTTCAAATAGTTCATCAAGTTCTATTTTGTCAGATATGCAGGCTGCTACTGTTACATCTACAAGTACAGGAGCAGAAAGCACTCAAGATGCTTTATACGATTTAACATTTGAAGCTACAGGATTATATGTTTCAGTTGCAGATTTTATATATGATATTGAAAATGATTCTTCCTTAGGATTTAAAATAGAAGATTTTAATATGGCTCAACATGTTGATGCATCAGAAAATGGTTTTGTTATAGGAAAATTTACTTGTAAAAATATAAAGATAAGACAAGTAACAAGAACTTCAGCAGAGCAAACGCAAGATATAAGAGACGAAGCAACAAAAAAAGCGGACAACAATACGACAAATACAACAAACTCAGCAAGAAGCACAAATAGTACGAATACAGCTAAAAATAATTCTTAATATTGATTAAAGGAGTATAAGATGAAAAATAGTAAATTTAAGGAAATAATAATCGCTTTGCTACTTTGCTTGGCAATAATGTTAGTATTAGCTTTGGTTTTATATAATTATGTGCCAAGCACGAAGACTTTACCAGAAAAGGTAGCATATACGACTCCACAAAAAGTTAGAGATGAATTGGTTGCAGCATCAGATTTAGATGAAGATCAAATTATACTAACTTATGAAGTTGATGGACATGATATGGCAAATTATGAGAATATAAATAGCTATAATCCAGGAAACGCAAATCCATTTGCAGTATTCGAAAAAGATGATGGTGGAAATATAATCGGAACAAGTACTGCTGGTACTTCTTCAGGAGGTTCTGGAACTACAGCTTCAGGAGAAAATTCAAATGCAGGAAATAGTGGATCAGTAAATGCTGGATCAGGAAATGTTAATGCCGGAAATTCTGAAGGAGCAACAAGTGGTGCACAATCAGGAAGTTCGTCAGCAGGTACTGTAGGTGGAACATCAGGAACAGATACAACAATTGGAGGCTCTCAGTTCTATCACGATAAAGGTGGTAAATAATTTAACTTAGTTATTAACGTTATGTTTTTATAAAATAATATTCAAAAGAAAAGGAGGGGAGCATAAATAAATTTCTATAACCAATTCAAGGTTAATATTTTAAGGAATTTAGGCTTTTTAAGAAACAAAAGATAATTTAAGAGCTTAATAAAAACAAAAGTAAATAAAAAGAGGAGGAAATTTAAATGAAAACAAATAATAATAAAGGTATAACTTTAATTGCCTTAGTTATAACAATTATAGTATTATTAATTTTAGCCGGAGTTTCTATAGCAATGTTATCAGGAAACAACGGAGTTTTAACAAAAGCTACACAAGCACAAGTAGATAATAAAAGAGGAGAAGCTGCTGATAAAATCAATACTGCATTAAATGGAGTATATACAGCATTATTATCTGACGGTTACATTGAAAACTCATCATCTACAACAGACTCAAGCCTTACAGCAAGCGGTATAATTTCAATAAATGGATTAGATGACGAATATGTGGTATCAGTAAAAACTGACGAAGCAACAAAAGACGCACCAGTTGTTAAAATAATTTGGGTACCAGGTAAACCAGCGTCAGTAAGTGCTGGTACAATTACATTACCTAGTGATAAGAAAGATTATAATAAATTTAAAGGATATGTTGAGGGAACAATAACAGTAGCTGATCCTAATGCAGATATAAATGCTGGTGGAACAATGTATAAAGTTAATACAGCTAAAATAACAGATGATCATACTAAAGATACACCAAGTGGAATTGCAGACGGAACAACAGAACAAGGAACAGCAGCAGCAGCTAGTGCTACAGGAGACTAATCAAAACTCAACAAACTGAAAAATAAAACAAAGGAGGAAAAATTGTAATGAAAACGACTAAGCAATCAGGAATAACTTTAATAGCATTAGTAATTACAATTATAGTTCTATTGATTTTAGCAGGTGTTTCAATTGCAATGTTGGCAGGAAACAATGGTGTTCTAACAAAAGCAACGCAAGCTCAGGTTGACAATTTAAGAGGTGAAGTTTGCGATAAAATTAATACAGCTTTAAATGGAATATTTGCAGAAATGATAGCTGTAGATTTTGATGTTTCTGATACAGATATTACAGATGCAGTAAATAAAATAAAGACAACTAATGGGCTTGATTCATCTGACAAAGGAGTTTATTATATAAGTTATAACGATAAAGCTTCAGAAGGGCAAACAGTTATAAATATAACATGGCAACCTGCTGAACCAACTGCTAGCAATTATGCCTCTGAGTCTAAGAAATATAAAGGTCCTATTGTTGGAATGATTAGTTTTAAACCCGAGTTTACTGCGGCAGAAAGTGATTATAGATTACACACAGCAACAATAAGCCAAGAAGGTAAAGGAATAAAAGATGGTGAAGGAATCTTAAAAGGATCAGAGCCACTAGAAAAAGATGCAATAGGAACATAGCTATAATCTTGGTAAGTAGTTTGAAATAATAAAATTTATAAAACAAAAACAAAGGACTTAGGCATATACGCACTTTCGAGTATATGCCTAATTCCATAAAAAATTAATAAACGGAGAGATTTAACATGGACATATACAATGTGGTTTTTTATATATTACTATTTATAATAGGAACATTATTTGGTAGTTTTTATTCATTAGCAGTCTATAGAATACCAAAAAAACAAGATATTACACATACACATTCCTACTGTCCTAATTGTAACCATAAGCTAGGAATATTTGATTTAATTCCAGTTTTTAGTTATATATTTTTAAGGGGAAAATGTAGATATTGTAAGCAAAAAATAAGACCTAGATATTTCATTTTAGAAACATTATCTGGGATTACTTTTGTTGTTTTAGCTATTTTAATGAGAATGGATATGTATAATTTAACGCCAAATAAAATTGCTGAATACGTATTTATGATATTATATCTTACATTCTTAGTTTTGATGGCATTTACAGAAAAAGATAATAGAAAAATAGAAAAATCAGTATCAGTATATGGAATTGTTATATCTATCGGGTATATAGTATATCTATGCATAGTGCAGGAACCTGATATATATAGATATGCCATATATGCTATTTATTTAATCTTTTACATATTGCTTCTTCTGTTAGATACTATAACGCTGAAAAAATATGCAAGAGATTCATACACAAATGGAATTTTATTAACATTAGTTACAATGACTATATTCACACAAGAACTTGTTACAGCATCAAGTATAATTTATGTATTATTAATAATATTTTTCTATATGGTATTAAACAAAATTAGGATGCATACAAAAAAATACAGAAGTAAAATTGTAAAAAAAGAAATAAACAAAACTTTACCGATTGGATTTTTCTTAGGAGTTGCAAACTTTGTAATGTTCACAGCAATTCTAACTTTTGAGAAATTAATGTTATAGGAGAGTGTTGAATGAAAATAAGAAGCCAAAAAGGATTTACAGGCATGGACGTAACTATTGCAGTTTTAATAATTACAATATTTGCAAGCATGATAGCAGCTTTATATGGTAATTATGTAAAAACATCTAAAGACATTGAAAGAAAAGCCAAAGCTGTTGACTATGCAATTAATGCAATAGAAAATGCAAAATCAAGGAGTGCAGAATTCTTTAATGAGGAAAATGCTAAAAAAGGAGAAATAATAGAATATAACAACGATGATAATAATACAGGATTTAGTACAACAACTAGAATAAGTGACTATGCAACTTTAGGATATAAGGATGATGCTGAATTGGGATATGTAAAAAGAGTAAAAGTAACTGTCAGTTATAAATTAAATAAGGAAACAAAAACAGTTGAATTAAGTACTTTTATTTCAAAGGAGAGTTAATATGAGGTCACAAAAAGGTATAACATTAACATCATTAATTATTTACATTATAGTAATGTTAATTACAATTTCAATTATATCAGTATTTAGTAGCTTTTTTTATAAAAATGTAGATGAAATAGGTAATAAAGTTGAACCATCAGCAGAAATTACTAGATTTAACAGTTTTTTTGTATCAGATATTAATAAAACAACTAATAGTAAAGTTTTAGAATGTTATAAAAGCCAAGATTTATCTGAAAGTTATGTAATTCTTGAAGATGGTACACAATACACATATAAGCATGGAGGCATATATAGGGGAAAGGTAAAAATATGTGATAATATTTATCAAATGTATTTTGAAAATCAAACGAATGAAAATGGAAAAAGTACTGTAGATGTAAAATACATTTTGACAAGAGGGACACAGGAAAAAACAAATAGCTATACTTTGTAGCTTTAAAAAGAAAGGAATTGTGAAAGTTATGGATATGATGAAAAGACAACCAATCGGAGTTGAGCTAGTAAAAAGAAATATTGTACAGACACAAGATATAGAAAAAGCTTTGGATTATCAAAAGATACATCCAGAGAAAAAACTAGGAGATATAATTCACGAATTAGATATAGCAGCCGATCCACAAGTGCTTATTGAAGCAATTGGTGATGTAGTTGGAATCAAAGGAAGAATGGTGTACAATAGAGATTTGAATCCACAACTACTAAACTATATTGGGACAGAAATGGCTAAAAGATATAAAGCTATACCTTTTGAGTTAGAAGGCGGAAAAATGAAGGTAGTTTTTTCTAATTCAACTGATAAAAGAGGCATAGAAGCTGTACGACTAATCTTATTAAATAAAAATATACAAATGGAACCATATATTACTTTTGATAAAGAAATTAGACAAGTCTTAAAAGAATTAGATGGTGTTGCTACTGAAGAAATTAAAGATGATAGAAATGGAAATATTACAACTTTAGTTGATAATATAATTAATACAGGAATTCAAAAAAGAGCAAGTGATATTCACATTGAGCCTATGGCGGACAATGTTCGTGTAAGATATAGAATTGATGGCGAACTTATTACTGCTGCAAAATTACCAAAAGCTAAACAATCACAAATTATTGGTAGATTAAAGGCTATTTCAAATATGCATCAAGAAAAACAAGAAGCGCAAGATGGACGTATATTAATATATGACAATTATAGTATTCGTGCTTCATCACAACCTAATGTATATGGTGAGAAATTTGTTCTAAGAGTGTTAAAAAAGGATGCGGAAATTAGAGACATTTTTGAATTAGGTTTTCCAGGAGATGAAACAACACTTAAATCAACGGTTGATAAAAGAAACAGTATAACAATAGTAGCAGCACCAACAGGAGAAGGTAAAACTACTACTTTATACAGCATTATGGACTTTTTGAATAAACCAGAAATTAATATAACAACAATTGAAGACCCAGTAGAAATTCGTATCGCAGGATTAAATCAAATAGAAATAGATGGAGTAAAAACTACGTTTTCTAATGCGCTAAGAACAGTTTTAAGACAAGATCCTGACATTATACTTGTTGGAGAAATTCGAGATCAAGAAACAGGAGAAATAGCTATTCAGGCTGGTCAAACAGGACACTATGTATTGTCTACAATACACACAATTGATAGTATTGAAACAATAACAAGATTAAGAAAGATGGGATTAGCAGATTATGATATTGCAAGTACTTTGGCTACTTCAATTTCACAAAGACTAGTTAGAAAAGTATGTCCAAAATGTAAAAAAGAGAGACCATTTACTGAAAAAGAAAAGAATTTGATAAAAGAGTATGGAAGTAAATATGGTGTAGAGTTTGATTTAAGTGGAAATACGTATGATGCTGTAGGATGCAGCTATTGCCATAATACAGGATATTATGAAAGAATTGGAATGTTTGAAGTGTTAAATGTTACTGAAGAGATTAAGGAACTTATTATGAAAGGTGCATCAAGCATAGAAATTAAGAAAAAAGCTATAGAACAAGGTTATAAACCTTTAATAATAGATGGATTTAAGAAAATTGTTGAAGGATATACAACTGTTGAAGAACTAAGTAGGAAGATTGCTTTATTTTAGTATAAGCAAAATAAGAGGAGGAAATATATATGAATATTAATGAAATTTTAGATCAGGCTATTGAAAGAGATGCATCAGATATTCATTTAGTATGTGGTAATAAACCATTATTAAGAATAATTAGAACATTAGTACCTGTTGAAGATTCTGAAGTATTAACTCGTGATGATATGAATGAAGTATATGACTTTTTAGTAAGAGGTAATTTACAATTAGATGATATTTTTAATACAACAAAAAAATTGGATACGTCATATCAATATAAAGATATACGTTTGAGGGTTAATATTGCATTATCTGATAATATTCCAACTTGTACGCTAAGAATTATAAAAAATGAATTACCTTCATATGAGTCATTAGGAGTTCCAGATATAGTAAGAAGAATGACATATCAAACACAAGGTCTTATGCTTGTTACAGGTAAAACAAACTCTGGTAAAAGTACAACATTAAATGCATTAATAAATCATATTAACGAGACACAAAATAAGAAAATTTTAACACTTGAAAATCCGATTGAATATAAACATACTTCAAATAAATCATTAATAGTTCAAAGAGAGTTAGGAAAAAGTAGAGACTTTGAAAGTTTTAGTGCAGGAGTTAAGAACTCTCTTAGAGAGGACTGTGATATATTAGTAATAGGAGAGATTAGGGACAAAGAAACAATGGAAGCTGCTATAGAAACTGCAGAGTCTGGACATTTAGTTATAGGTACACTTCACACAAGATCATGTGCAGAAGCATTAGACAGAATGATAAATTTCTATGAAGTTAAAGACCAGGCTAGTATTAAATATTTATTGTCTTCTTTATTAAAATTAGTTACTGCACAACGATTACTTGAAGGTGTTGATGGAAAGCCAGTTTTAGTTCCAGAGGTTATGGTTGTTGATAACATTATTGCTGGAATTATAAGAAAAGATAAAACTAGTGTTTCAGAAATCGAAGATGCTATTCAATCAAGTTCTGAAAAAGGAAGTATAGGTTTAATTAATTCTTTAGCAAAATTATTTGTAGATGGAAGAATATCTTTGGATTTGGCTAAAGCGCAAATAGAAGAGAAAAATATTAATGTATTAAATAGAACAATAATGCAATTAAGAATTCAAAAAGGTCAACACTAGAATAAAAATAGGAGGAGAAATTAATGCCAACATATGTATACAAAGCTGTAACTTCAAAAGGAGAAGTGCTTAGAAATAGAGTTGAAGCTGGTAGTAAACGTATATTAGCTAGATCTTTGAAAGAGAATGAATTAATTCCAATTGAAATACAACAGGTAGGAGCAAGAAACAAAAATCAAAAAAAGAAGAGAAGAAATAGCAATCAGATGCAAGAAATTATAGATACTATGAGCACAACTAACATAGGAATTCAAAGAGAAAAAAAGAATACTCTTAGAGAAAAAATCAGTAAATATTTCGTTGGTGCAAATAAAATTACTAAAAGAGATTTAGTTGTATTTACGCAAAATTTCTATTTACTAAAAAAAGCAAACTTTAACAATATTCATGCACTTAATACACTTGTAAAGAGTACAGAAAATATGAATTTAAAAAATATTCTAGAAGATATTTTAGTTGGAGTTGAATCTGGAGAAAACATGTATACAACTATGGAATATTATGAAAATGTATTTCCTTATCTATATGTAAACATGATAAAAGTTGGAGAACTTTCAGGAAATCTTACGCAATCTTTAGATCAAGCCGTAAAATATTTAGATGATCAAGAAGCATTAAATAAAAAGTTAAAAAAGATATTAATTCCAAATATTATACAATTTGTAGGATTATTAATATTGTTATTTGTTGGAACAATAGTAGCTATACCTGCAATTCAAGGAGTATTTGAACAGGTTGGTACAGATGAAGAATTACCGGCAATTACAATGTGGTTCTCAGGAGTAGTAGATACTCTGGTGGCCTACTGGTATATACCTACTCTGATAATTTTGGCAACTATAGGAGGAGTAATATTTTATATTAATACACCTAAGGGAAAATATAATTTCCATTACTTCAAATATAAAATGCCAATATTTGGACAATTGATATTTGCATTAGATTTCTCAAGACTATTAAAAGCTATTTTGCTTAATTTGCAAAATGGAATGAGAATTCAAGATGCTCTGGAAGTTAGTAAAAGTATAATAAAAAATTACGTTTTATTATCTGTAATTGAAACATCAATCAACAATATATTAATGGGTGGTTCTTGGATAGAACCAATTGAAAAATCTGGATTGGCTTCACCAATGATTGTTGAGATGTTAAAAATAGGTATGCAGACGGATTTAGCTGAAATGATGGAAAAATTGGTAGAATATATGGAGGTAGATATAAACCAAATTATGGACAAGATTATGGCTGTCTTACCGGAAGTTGTTTATGCTATTGTTGGTATAGTTTTAGTATTCTTCGTAGTTGTAGTTCTTGTTCCATGTATCCAAGTTTATATGGGTAACTTCTTATTCTCAGCTTATGGAGTATAATAATAGAATGCCTAAGATTTTGTTTATAAGAAATCTTGGGCATATTTTAATACATTGAAAAACAAAAAAAGTTTTGATATAATTTGAATGAAGTAAGCAATCATAAAAAATAACGGAGGAATAATATGAAAGTAGGAATTGATTTAGGTGGAAGTCACATTGGAATAGGAGTAGTAAATTCACAAAATAAGATTGTAGAGAAAACTGAAAAGCGTTTAACAAATGTAGAGAAAAAAGACATAAAGTTTAATATTGAAAAATTTACGATAGATACAATAAAAAAACTAAAAGAAAAATATGAAATTTCAAGTATTGGAATGGCTGTTCCTGGAACAGTTATAGAGAATTGTATAATGAAGTCCGTTAATTTGGGAATTAAGGATAAATATGACTTAAAACAAATTATAGAAAGCAAGTTAAGAATACCTGTTATAATAAGAAATGATGCTAAATGTGCTGCACTTGCAGAAAACAAAAGTGGATGTTTAAGAGGTAAAAAGAGAGCATTGTTTTTAACACTTGGAACAGGAATAGGTGGAGCTGTAATTATTGAAAACAAATTGTTAAACACAGGGAAATACCCAGGAACTGAAATAGGACATATGATTATAGAAAAAGACGGAAGAAAATGTAACTGTGGAAAGAAAGGATGTTTTGAAACATATAGTTCTATGAAAGTTCTAAAAAATAGATTAAGAAGCGAATTAGGATTTACAGAGAAAACAAGAGGAGAAGAATTATTACAAATGATTAGAAATAACAAAAAGGTTAATGCAAAAACTCATGAAGAAAAAATTAGGTATGAAAAGATAGAAAATACAATACAAGAATTTATAGAATATTTAGCAATAGGAATTTCTAATTTAGTAAATATATTCGAACCAGAAGCAATTGGAATAGGAGGAAGTTTTGTATTTTTCCAAGATGTATTGTTAGAAAGATTAAAAAAAGAAATTTTACATAAAAATTTATTATTTAATAAAAGAGATGAAATTGAAATTATGCCAGCAATACTAGGAAATGATGCTGGAATAATAGGAGCTACAATATAAAAGAAGGGATAAAGTAAAATGACAAAAATAGTAGTTGCAACAACGAATAAAAACAAAGTAAAAAGAATTGAAAGAATGTTAGATAAAGAAAAATATCAAGTAGTATCATTAGAAGAATATGGTGGAAAGGATATACCTGAGCCTAAAGAAACACAAGATTCGCCAACAGGTATAGCTATTGAAAAAGCATTGCACTATGTAAAATATTTGCCTGAGGACACTATAGTCTTAACTCAAGATGATACAATTGTATTTGAAAATATAAAAGAAGAGGATGACCCAGGGTTGCATGTAAAAGGTCCAGTAATAGAAAAATATGGAAAATTTAATGATAAGCTCGGAGCAGAGTATTATAAAGATTTAGCAGATAAATACGGTGGAGTAATACCAATGAAATTTGTATATGGTCATGCAATAGCAATTAAAAAAACAAAAACAGAAAGACCTGTAACAAAAGTAGTTGGAGCTCAATCAGAAAAAAAGTTAAGACTTGTAAATAAAATTAATAAGTTAGAAAAATGTCCAGGATATTTTTTATCAGCGCTGACGGAATTAAATGTTGATGGTAAATGGATATCAAATAATGATGTAGATACGGAAATTAAAGTTAAA
This sequence comes from uncultured Clostridia bacterium, assembly GCA_947625665.1. Taxonomy (GTDB): domain Bacteria; phylum Bacillota; class Clostridia; order TANB77; family CAG-508; genus CAG-269. The sequence goes on from CANQPF010000012.1 coordinate 21,297, forward strand.
ACAGATATTGATTTATACAATTCTATAACAACATTATTAAAAGAGATATAAGCAGTTAAAAAGTTGACTGCTTTTTTGCTGTGTGTTAGTTTCACAAAAAATTCACAGAAAAAATAGCACAAACTATTGACAAGTGCTAAAAAAATATATAGAATAATAAAGAATTAGCAATCGACCAAAAAGAGTGCTAAAAGAGGTGATAAAATTGTTAAACGACAGAAAAAAACGAGTGTTGCAAGCAATTGTAGAAGAATATGTAAATACAGCAGAACCAGTAAGTTCAAAAGCATTAATTGATAGAGAAAATTTACAATATAGCAGTGCAACAATTCGAAATGAAATGGCAGAATTAGAAAAAAAAGGATATCTAGAGAAAACACATACATCTTCAGGAAGAGTACCATCAGAAAAGGGATACAGATATTATGTTGATGAATTGTTAAAAGACGATAATATTAGTCTAGAAGAAGTTAAATATATAAGTGAAAAACTTGAAACTAAAGTAAATGAAATTGATGAATTAACGAAAATAACAGCAAGTACAATTTCAGAAGTAACACATTATACAACGGTTTCAATAGGTCCAAGAACAAACGAACAGCTAATAAAAGAGCTGAAATTTGTTTTGATAAATCCAACAATGATGTTAGCAATTATTATTACAAATACAGATATGATAAAAGAAACAATAATTAAATTTGAAGAAGATATAAATGAAAAACAAGTTGAAACAATGAATTATATGTTTAATCAAAAGTTGAAGAATCAACCTTTAAAGACTATTGATAGACCATTAGAAGAATATTTATATGATGAGATGAGTTATAGTGTAAAAGTAATAAAGCCAATTATTGAACAAATAAAGAGAGTATTGGCACAGGACGACCAGGTATATCTAAAAGGAGCTAACAATGCTTTTGATTTACCAGAGTTTAATAGTTTAGAAGTTGCTAAAAACTTTATAAATGTATTAGACCAAAAGGAATTAGTAGAAGATGTTTTACAATCTGGATTGGCTGAAGATATAAATGTATATATTGGTGAAGAAAATCAAAAAGAAGAATTAAAAGACTTTAGTGTTATTACTTTCAGGCATAAAATTGGTAATAAAGATATGGGAACTATAGGAATTATAGGACCTAAAAGGATGGATTACTCAAAAGTTATATCAGTTATGAAATATATAAATAAAAAATTAAAAGACTTATAATAAAAGAAAGGAAAATTGGTATGGAAGAAAATAATGAGAACGCACAAGAGGATGTTCAATTAGAAAACGAAATGCAAGAAAGAAATGAAAACAATCAAGAAGTAGAAACAAATCTACTTGAAGAGACAAAAAGAGAACTTGAAGATGTAACAGATAGATATAAAAGAATATTAGCAGAATTTGAGAATCATAAAAAAAGGAGTCAGAAAGAAAGAGCAATGCTGTATAATTCAATACTAGCAGATGTAGTAGAAATGCTATTACCAGTAATTGACAATCTTGAAAATGCAACAAAAGTTGAAACACAAGATGAAGAATACAAAAAAGGGGTAGAATTAGTATTGAAGCAGTTTAAAGATGTGCTAACATCAAAAGGTGTTGAAGAGATTAAAACAGTAGGAGAAACATTTGACCCAGCACTACATGAAGCTGTTAGTAGCATTCAAGATGACAACTTAGGAGAAAAAGAAATAGCTAGTGAATATAGAAAAGGTTATAAAATTGGAAACAAAGTTATAAGACATTCTATGGTAGTTGTAGCAAATTAATATAGCCATTATGGTTATTGAAAAAGATTTTAATTTTTAATTTTTTAAATATAAATTTATTTTATTAGGAGGATTCAAAATGGGAAAGATTATAGGAATTGACTTAGGAACAACAAACTCATGCGTAGCTGTTATGGAAGGAGGAGAGGCTGTTGTAATACCAAATGCAGAAGGAGATAGAACTACACCTTCAGTTGTTGCATTTTCTAAAGACGGAGAAAGATTGGTAGGACAAATAGCAAAACGTCAATCAGTAACAAATCCAGAAAATACAGTTATATCAGTAAAAAGAAAAATGGGAACAGATGAAAAAATAAAAATAGAAGGTGATAGTTTTTCACCACAAGAAATTTCAGCAATGATTTTACAAAAATTAAAAGCTGATGCAGAAAATTATTTAGGACAAAAAGTTACACAGGCTGTTATTACAGTACCAGCATATTTTAGTGATAGTCAAAGACAAGCAACTAAAGATGCAGGAAAAATAGCAGGACTTGAAGTTTTGAGAATTATAAATGAACCAACAGCAGCATCATTAGCTTATGGAATGGATAAAGAACAAGATCAAAAGATAATGATATATGACCTTGGTGGAGGAACTTTTGATGTATCTATACTTGATATTGGTGATGGAGTATTTGAAGTTCTTTCTACAAATGGTAATACAAAACTAGGTGGAGATGATTTTGACGAAGCAATAATTAATTATTTAGTAGCTGAATTCAAAAAATCAAATGGAATTGATTTAAAGACTGATAAAATGGCAATGCAAAGACTTAAAGAAGCTGCTGAAAAAGCTAAGATTGAATTATCAGGGGTTCAACAAACTCAAATCAATTTACCATTTATTACAGCGGACAGTTCAGGACCAAAGCATTTAGATATTACTTTAACAAGAGCTAAATTCGAAGAATTAATTCATGACTTAGTAGAAGCAACAGCAGGACCTGTTAACCAAGCATTAAAAGATGCAGGGCTTACAGCAAATGATATTCATAAAGTTTTACTTGTTGGAGGTTCTACAAGAGTTCCAGCTGTTCAAGCAGCAGTAAGAAGAATAGTTGATAAAGAGCCAGATAAAGGAATAAACCCAGATGAGTGTGTTGCAATTGGTGCAGCAATCCAAGGTGGAGTTTTATCAGGAGATGTTAAAGACTTAGTATTATTAGACGTAACACCATTATCATTAGGTATTGAAACTTATGGTGGAGTATTTACAAAATTAATTGAAAGAAATACAACAATACCAACTAAGAAAGCACAAATATTCTCTACAGCAGCTGACGGTCAAACTTCAGTTGAAGTTCATGTATTACAAGGTGAAAGAGAAATGGCTGCATACAATAAGACATTAGGAAGATTCCAATTAACAGGAATTCCAGCAGCTCCAAGAGGTGTACCACAAATCGAAGTTACTTTCGACATTGATGCAAATGGTATAGTTCATGTTTCTGCAAAAGATATGGCAACAGGAAACAGCCAAGATGTATCTATTACAGCTTCAACAAACTTAACTGATGAAGATATTGAAAAAGCAGTAAAAGATGCCGAAGCACATGCAGCTGAAGATAAGAAAAGAAAAGATGAAATTGAAACAAAGAATAATGCTGAAAGTTTAGTTTATAGTAGCGAAAAAACATTAAATGATGTTGGAGATAAAATAAGCGGAGAAGAAAAAGCTAAAGTTGAAGCTGAGATTGAAAACACTAAGAAGGCTATTGAAACTAACGATTCAGAAAAAATAAAAGAAGCAACAGAAAAATTGACAAAAGTATTCTATGAAATGTCTGAAAAATTGTATAAAGCAAATCCAGAAGCAGCTAAAGCAGCAGCTGATGAAGCAGCTAAAGCTCAAACAGAACAAGCAGGAGAAGAAAATACTGATGGAAATGTATATGATGCAGATTATAAAGTAGAAGACGAAGATTCAGATAAAAAATAATAATGACAAACAATAATGGAGGCAAGTATGGCAGAAAAGAGAGATTATTATGAAGTCCTTGGCGTTAGTAAAGATGCTACTGATGACCAACTAAAAAAAGCATATAGAAAACTTGCAAAAAAATATCATCCAGATGCAAATCCAGATAATAAAGAAGAAGCTGAAAAGAAATTTAAAGAAGTAAATGAAGCTTATGAAACATTGTCAGATCCACAAAAAAGAAGAATGTATGATCAGTTTGGACATAGTGGACCTCAAGGATTTGGAGGTGGAGGACCATTTGGAGGACAAAATGGTTACTATTCTTACACGAGTTCAGGATTTGATGGATTTGGAGATTTTGGTAGTGACTTTGGAGATTTAGGTGATATTTTCTCAGCATTTTTTGGAGGAAGAGGTTTTAGTGGAAGAGGTGCTAAAGGTGCACAGGGTCCAAGAAAAGGTGCTGATATCAATATGCACATGGACATCACATTTGAGCAGGCTTTTTCAGGAATTGAGAGGCAAATTACAGTTACAAGAAATGAAAAATGTGATGTTTGTGATGGAACAGGAGCTAAACCAGGAACATCAGTAACTAAATGTACAACGTGTAATGGAACTGGACAGGTAAGACAAGTTCAAAATACAATACTTGGGCAAGTTCAGACTACAAGAACATGTAGTGAGTGCCATGGTACTGGAGAAGTAATAAAAGAACCTTGTATAAAGTGTAAGGGTAAAGGTACAGTAAGAAAACAACCAAAAATAGATGTAAAAATTCCAGCAGGCATTGATAATGGTCAAACTGTAGTATTACGCGGTGAAGGGGAACCAGGAGAAAAAGGTGGACCAGCAGGTGATTTATATATTACTTTAAGAATAAAAAGGCATAGTATTTATACTAGAGAAAAAAATAATGTTTTATGCGAAGTGCCGATAACAATTACACAAGCTACTTTAGGAGCCGAACTAGAAATTCCATTAGTTGATGGAACAAAAGAAAAATTTAAAATACCAGAAGGAACACAAACTGGAACTAAATTTGTTTTAAAAGGTAAAGGATTTAAAGGTGTACGTTCTTCAAATTGCGGAGATTTAATATTTACAGTAATAGTTCAAACTCCAAAGAGATTATCGAAAGAACAACGAGAACTACTAACTAAATTAGCTAAGACAATGAATGAACAGCCACCGGTGAAAAAACGTGGATTGTTTGGATAAAATAAAAATTTTAGGGCGAAGTCAAGAAGATTTCGCTCTATATTTTTAGGAGCAGAAATAATTTAAAAATATAGGTTTAGACTGTGACAAAGGTGCTGAATACTTGTAAAAGCCTATGAAATTTGATATAGTATAAAGGGGGAAAAATGAAGAAAAAATTAATTATAGGAATAATTTTTGGAATACTTTTAGTAATAATTGCAATATTAATTTTAATGTTAAAGATTACATATATAAAACATCCGACAGAGGAAGTAAAGGAAACTTGCAATGTAGAAACAATGAAGTATCAAGACAAAGATGTATATGTAGTAACACCCAAAGATAGTGAAATAAAAGGTAAAACTGTATTGTATTTTCATGGTGGTGCATACATGGCAGATATGTCTGTTAGTCATTGGAATTTTATAAAGAATTTCGTAAACGATGCAAAAGTAAGAGTTGTATTACCAGAATATCCTTTAGCACCTAAATATGGTTATGAAGATGTATTTAATATGGTTGAACCATTGTACAAAGAAATGGTTCAACAAATTGGAGCAGAAAATATAGTATTAATGGGTGATTCTGCTGGAGGTGGATTAAGTTTAGCATTGTTGGAAAAATTAGAAGATGATGTTTCAGCTCCATCAAAAACGATAACAATATCTCCATGGTTGGATGTAAGTATGTCAAACGAGCAAGAAAAAGAAGTCCAAAAAAATGATAAAGAATTAAATATAGAACAATTAAAAATTGCGGGAATAGCATATGCTGGAGAAAAAAATCTAAAAAATTATTTAGCAAGCCCTATTTATGGAGATGTTAGCAAATTAAAAAATGTAACAATACTTACTGGTACATATGATATTTTGAATCCAGACGTATACCAGTTACAGAAAAAAGCTAATGATGCAGGAATAGATATTGAAGTGAAAACATATAATAAGGCACCACATATTTGGATAATAACGAAAAATGCTGATAACGAATTAGTTGAGCAAGGATATAATGATTTGATCTCACTTATGAATTAAATACATAAGATTAGGAGGTATTAAGAAGTGGATAAAAAGAAAGAGTTAGAATGGCGTAAATTAGATAATTCAGCTAAAATTTTTCCAATTTCAGCAGGAAAAAAGTATAGTGCTGTATTTAGACTATCTGCGATTTTAAAAGAAAATATAAATAGAAAAAAATTAGATATAGCTGTAAATAAAGCATTAAAAAAATATGAGTCATTTAAAGTTAGAATGAAGTATGGATTTTTTTGGTATTATTTCGAACACAATACGAAAAAGCCAATTATCAGAAGAGAAAAAGAATATCCATGTAAATATATAAACCCAAAAACAAATAACAATTATTTATTTAAAGTTACATATTTTAAAAATAAAATTAATATAGATATAAACCATTCTTTAGCAGATGGAAATAGTGCAAGTATATTTTTTAGAGAAATTGTATATTCATATTTAGAATTAGCTCATGAAGAAAATTTTAAAGATGATGAGAGAAAAGTTAGAAAAGTAGAAGAAGTTACTACAGAAGACAGTTATATAAGTAATTATGATAAAAAAGCAAAATCTAATGCCTCAGCAAAAAAAGCATATAAATTGAAAGGAAAAAAACTAAAATTAGGAGCAATTTCTGTAACACATGAAATCATAGATTTTGAAAAGTTAAGAGAGAAATGCAAAGAAAAAGATGTAACTGTAACACAATATTTATCAGCAGTTTTATTATATAGTATTTATACAGAAAATTGTGGAGCAACAATGAAAGAAGAGAAAAATATATTAAGAAAGCCATTGAAATTATGCATTCCAGTAGATTTAAGAAAGTATTATTCTTCAAAAACAATGTCAAACTTTTTCTCATACATAACACTTGAAACATATATGGAAAATGTAAAAAGTTTTGATGATATATTAGATATTGTGAAAAAAGATTTTAAACAAAAATTAACATTAGAAGAACTTAATAAAACAATGTCAGGAAATGTAAAAATAGGAATAAATCCTGTTATAAGAGTAATTCCTTTATTTCTGAAAAAGATTTTAGTTAGATTAAGCTACATAGAGATTAGGAAATACACAACTTTGACATATTCTAATATAGGAAGAATTGGTATTATAGGTAAGTACCAACAATATTTAGATTATTTTGTGATGTTGATATCCCCAGATCCAATGGAGAAGATAAAATGTTCTTCTTGCACACTTGGAAATAAGTTGGTTTTTACATTTACATCTATATTAGCTGATAATAAGATTGAAAAAGCTTTTTGTAAATTTTTAACAAGTCAAGGAATAAATGTGGAAATTGAAAGTAATGGGGTGTTAGAATGATATATCCAAAAAAAATAAATGCAAGGAAAACAAACATCATATTAAATTTATTTGCAGTAGTATCTATTTTGGTAGCGATTTTATTAATAATTATAAATAAATTGACTACGCCTAATATTCACTGGGCAGCTCTTAGTAATGCAGGAATTGTATATTTATGGATTACTGTAATATATTCAATAAATAAAAATATTAACATTGCAGCACATGTGATGATTCAAACTTTTGCAATATCTTTACTTAATTTATATATTGATTATAAATTAGGTATGGATGGTTGGTCTCTTAGTATATCAATTCCAATTATAATAATTATTGCAAATGTAACTATGTTATTTTTAACTATAGTAAGTAGTAGACGATATATAAGATATGCAATTTTTCAATTAATTATCTTAGGATTTAGTACTTTACCAGCAATATTTATTTATGAGAATATGGTTCATAATAGAGTACTTTCATATGTGGCAACGGGAATTGTTGCTATTAACTTTATTATAACAATTTGTTTAAGTGCAAGTGATGTTAAAGATGAAATTATACGTAAATTTCATTTATAAAATTAGAAGGAGAAAACAATGAAACAAATAAAAAACTATGATTTAGAACAGTTAAAAGAAGAAATGAAATCTATTGGAGAAAAGCCATTTAGGGCAGAGCAAATTTTTAAATGGTTATATCAAGAAAAAGTAGATAGTTTTGATGAAATGACAAATCTTTCTCTTGAATTAAGAAAAATACTTGAGCAAAATTATACTTTAAATGAATATAAAATATTGAGAAAACAAGAAGCAAGTGATGGCACAAAAAAATATCTTTTTGATATATTAGATGGAAATGCAATTGAAACTGTTTTAATGAGTTATCATCACGGATATTCAATATGTGTAACAACACAAGTTGGATGTAAGATGGGGTGTAAATTTTGTGCTTCAACAGGAATTCCTTTTATAAGAAATTTGACAAGTGGCGAAATTGTAGAGCAAATACTTGCTGTTGAACGTGATACAGGAGTAAGAGTTTCAAATGTTGTATTTATGGGAATTGGAGAACCATTAGATAATTATGATAATGTAATAAATGCAATTAGAATTATAAATAATCCTAAAGGGATTAACATAGGGGCTAGACATATAAGCATTTCAACTAGTGGAATAGTTCCAAAAATATATAGACTTGCTGAAGAGAATATTCAGTGTACTCTTTCTATTTCATTACATGCAACTACTAATGAAAAACGTAGTGAAATGATGCCAATTAATAACACATACAAAATAGAAGAACTAATACAAGCTTGTAAAGATTATATAGCAAAAACAAATAGAAGAGTTTCTTTTGAATATGCTTTAGCAAAAGAAAATAATGATAACTTGCAAGATGCAAAACAATTAGTAAAATTATTAAGAGGAATGAATTGCCATGTAAATTTAATTCCTATTAATAAAATTGAAAACGGAAAATATACGAAATCATCTAATGAAAATATTATGAAATTTAGAGACTACTTAAATGATCATGGTATTGTTGCGACAATTAGAAGAGAGTTAGGTTCAGATATAGAAGCGGCATGTGGTCAGTTGCGTAGAAAAAGTATAAAAGAGGATTCTGATTATTGATAATTAGGTAAAAATATAGTACAATTAGTGAAAATGACATGAATTCATAAAAAAAGAGGAGATAAAAATGTTATTAAGTGAAATATTAGCAAGCAAAATAAAAGTATATGCTTTTGTCGGACCTTCAGGGACAGGAAAAAGTTATAGGGCACAAATGGTTGCTAGAGATAAAAATACTCACTTTATTATAGATGATGGATTATTAATTAAGGATAATGAGGTAATAGCAGGAAAGTCTGCAAAAAAAGCACCAACTAAAATAGAAACAGTAAAAAAAGCTTTGTTTTTTGAAGATAGTGAAAAAGAAGCAATAGTTAAAGCAATAAAAAAGTATAGACCTCAAAGTATTTTAATACTTGGGACTTCTGATGGAATGGTGCAAAAAATTGCAGCAAATTTAGGATTGCCAGAAATTTCAGAAATTATATATATAACAGATGTTGCAACAGAGCAAGAAATGCAGACTGCCAAAAGAATAAGAATGACAGAAGGAAAACATGTTATACCAGTTCCAACATTTGAAATAAAGAAGGATTTTTCAGGTTATTTATTAGATCCTTTACAAATATTTAAATCAAAAGGTAAGGGAAACAAACCATATATATCTGAAAAATCAATTATTCGACCTACTTTTAGTTATATGGGAAAATTCACAATTTCAGACAATGTATTTAGACAGATTGTTGAATATTTAGCAATAAAGGCACCATCTATACACAAAATTATGAAGTTACGTGTAGATAGCTTTGGTGAAGGTGTAAGAATATATATGGAAGTTACAATTGTATATGGTTACAATGTTGTTGATGGACTAAAGCTTTTTAAAGAAAAAGTTTGTAAAGAAATCGGCAAGTTGACTAGTATGAATGTAGAAGAGATAGAAGTTGTTGCAAGAAATATATTTGTACCAGATAAGGAGGAAGAATAATGTCATTTATAGTTGCAATAGATGGACCAGCAGGAGCAGGAAAAGGAACAGTTACAGAAGAAGTAAGTAAAAGATTAGGATTAGTAAATATTGGTTCGGGTTCAGCATATAGAGCTGTTGCACTTGAAACAATAAATAAGGGAATTGCAATAAATGAAACAGAGAAGATTATTGATTTATTGGATAAAATAAAGATAGAATTTGGAATGAAAAATAATAAGGATATAATATATTTAAACGGAGAGGATGTTACTGAAAGAATCCGTGAGAAAGATGTAAGCCAAACAGTATCACAAGTATCTTCAATTAAAGAGGTTAGATTTAAGTTAAATGACATTTTTAGAAAATGTGCAGATGGAAAAAATGTAATCATGGAAGGTAGAGATATTGGAACGTATGTATTTCCTAATGCAGATGTAAAAATATATTTAGATGCAACTCCAGAGGAAAGAGCTAATAGAAGATTTAGACAAAATAAAGAAAAGGGAATTGAAATGACCTATGAAGAAGTTTTAGAAAATATTAAGATGAGAGACAAAAATGATATGGAAAAAGAAATTGGAGCTCTAGCAAAAGCAGAAGATGCAATATATATTGATTCTACAGGAATGTCAGTTGAAGAAGAAGTTCAAAAAGTATTGGATGTTATTGGAAAAATAAATTAAATTTAGTATAAAGTAGCTTGAAGATGTATCACATATCACATAAAAGTAAAAGGGGTTGAAAAAATGAAAAAAGTAATAAAGGTTATAGTTAAATCTGCTATTATGATGTGGTTTAAAGTACGTAATAGAGTAAAAATAATAGGAAAAGAAAATATTCCTAAGGAAGGACCTCTGATATTTTGTGGAAATCATAGAACATATGCAGATCCCCCACTAATGGTTGTTACTGCTACACGAGATATGAAATTTTTAGCAAAAAAAGAATTGTATGACAATAAATTTTTTACATTTTTAGGTTGGGTTTTTGAAGCAATACCTGTTAATAGAAATGAAAAAGATGTAGGTGCTATAAAACAATCTTTAAAAGTTTTAAAATCAGGAGGTTGTATTGCATTATTCCCTGAAGGAACCAGAAATGGAATAGCAAAAGGAGAAAAAGCAAAAGATGGTGTAGCTTTTTTTGCAGTTAGAAGCGGAGCAAAAGTTGTACCTTGTGGTATATCTGGAGGAGAAAAAGAAAATAGAAGAATCACTATAAAATATGGTAAACCTTTAGATTTTAGTAAGTATAAAGGAACTAAAGATAAAGAACAATTAGATAAAATAACAGATGAAATAATGAAAAATATAGTAGAGCTATCTAAATAAAAGATAGCTTTTTTCATTATTGCGTATTTGACAAACAGACCAAACAGGTGTATAATTAGGAAGTTGGAATTAAGAGATAAAAATATTGAAAAGGGGTTAGAAAATCAATGAATAACGAGAAGATAAGAAATATAGCAATAATCGCACACGTAGATCATGGAAAAACTACATTAGTAGATGCATTACTAAAACAAAGTCATGTATTTAGAGAAAACGAACAAGTAGAAGAAAGGATAATGGATTCTAATGACTTAGAGAAAGAAAGAGGAATCACAATATTATCAAAAAATACATCAATAATGTATAATGATATAAAAATAAACATAGTTGATACACCAGGACATGCTGATTTTGGAGGAGAAGTTGAAAGAGTTTTAAAAACAGTAGATGGTGTTTTGTTACTAGTTGATGCTTTTGAAGGAGCAATGCCTCAAACAAGAGAAGTTTTGAAAAAGTCATTAGCTCTAAATCTAAAGCCAATAGTTGTTATAAACAAGATAGATAGACCAGGAGCAAATCCTCAAAAAGTTTTAGATCAAGTAATTGAATTATTTATAGAATTAGATGCAACTGATGACCAACTAGAATTTCCTGTAGTTTATGCTTCAGCAAAACAAGGAATTGGTAAAATGAATATTGAAGATGAGTCTGACAACTTAAATTGTTTATTTGAAACGATAGTAAATACAATAAGTGCACCAAATTGTGATGAAGAAGGTCCTGCTCAAATGTTAGTTTCTAATATAGATTATGATGAATATGTAGGAAGAATTGCTGTAGGAAGAGTTGAAAGAGGAAGTATTAAAGTTGGAATGCCAGTATCTATCTGTGGTAAAGAAGATAAAGTAACACAAGGAAAGATTGCAAAAGTTTATACACATGTTGGATTAAATAAAGTTGAAGTTGAAGAAGGAAAAGCAGGGGATATTATAGAACTTGCAGGAATTTCAGATATCAACATTGGTGATACAATTTGTGACTTTAACCACCCAGAAAAGATACCATTTGTGGATATTGATGAACCTACAGTTTCTATGACATTTAGTGT
>CANQPF010000013.1 GCA_947625665.1 uncultured Clostridia bacterium
CCTATATTAACATTAGTTTTTTCTTCACTTAATTCTATTAATCCCTTATACTTTTGTCCTATAATTTCAATTCCTTTTAATATTTCTATTAGTTCATCAGGATTACTTTCAATAAAAGAATTTCCTAATTTATATGTGTTTTCTAATTCTTCTATTACTTTATTAAATCGTGTATTCTCAATTGTTTTTTGAATTTCTTGTTTTATATTATTAATAGATGAACTTATGTTATTTATTTCACTAATTTGTGAACTATATGTATTTTCAAAATTATTATATTGTTCTAATAATTCATTTACTCTATTAGCATATTCTGTCTTTTTATCAACAACTTCAAACTGTATAGTAGTACTATTTCCAGCCTTGTCAGTTGCAACTACTTTATATGTTCCACTTTCTGATATTTGTGGTATATCTTCATTTCGTGTATATTCTCCCAATTCTTGTTCATTTTTATATAATTCTATTTTATCTAAATTGGCATCTTGTACTTCTAATTTTATAACTGCATTTATATATTTTTGTGAATCCTCTGCTCCTGTTATTAAAGGAGCATCTTTGTCTATATTATTTACAGTTGCAACAACTTCAAAATCTCTTCCTTTACGAGTATATGTAAAAGTAAAGCTATCGTTGTTTTCAAATGTATGTGTATTTCCCCCTTCACTTGTTATTTGCATATCTTCTGTTGTTGGCAAAGTTGCAATAACATTTTGGTTAGTTAATTGATCTGAAACATAAGGTTGTCCATCTGCTTTTGCATATGTAATTTCTCCTACTGGATTTTCTTGTAAGTATTTATCTATAAATATGTCAGCAAATTGTTTTGCCCAATCTGAAAGTAAATCTGCATGTAAGTTTTTGCTTACAATTAATCCTGTTTTTATGTCATTTTCTTCATCAAGGCCATTTATATAAGTTGCTTTTTCATAGAAGTCTTTTGCAAAATCTAACATTTTTGTTGGATAAACAATTTCCTCTAAATCTTGACTTGCTTCTATTTCTTTTTTAGCTGCTTCTATCTTAGAACCTGTTTCTTCAATAGTTGCTTTTTCTCTTGTTTGAGCAGTAACTGTAACTAAATCTTCATAAGAATCTCCAATATCATTTAGTGCATCTAACATTGAACTTAGTTTAACAGGTTCAATATCTAATGTTCCATTTTTATATTCATCAATTAGAGTATTTCCTATACCATAAAAATCCTTCATCAATTGTATTGATGTATCTTCATTTATTTCATTTTCTTCACCACGAGTTCCTATATCTTCTACAATTTGTTTTTGTTGTTCTAATTTTTCTGCCAATCCATTTACTTTTGTTATTTCTTCTGTAAATTTAGTATTAAATTCTTCAAATTTTTCTTTCATTGTATTTGAAGTTGCTTGGTAGAAATATGTTCTACTTATATTATCCAAATATACAGGTGAAGTTGTTATTGTTAAATTGCTGGTTTCATCTTTTTGAATATCTTTTCCATAAACGTCTTTTGCTGTAAAGTTTTCATATGGAATTGTTATGTTTTTATTAGTATTATTAGACCACGCAACCACTTTAGGTTTTCCATCTTTATCATAAACATGAAATTCTAATCCATCTATAATATTAGCTGTTCCTATATATTCTGACCCATTAATATTCTCATAATATTTTTTTACTGCATAATAAGCTGGCTTTGGCAAATAATCATTATAAAGTAAACCATAATTAGCACTTTTAACTGTTTTGCTATTTGACATATTCCAAAAATTATATAATATACTCATTTTTATACCAGATTGATCTAGTATTACACTTTGTTGTATATCTTTTTGACTTTGCATTTCCTCTGTCGTACTATCTATTACAGAAACACCATACTCCGTAACATATGACTTTATAAATCCACCATAACCATTATATGCTTCTTTATGCGTATTTAAAACACTGTATAACCTAGTATTTTGTTCTGGTTTAACAGCAGTATCATATGGATGATATGAAAATGCATCTGAACTCTTATAAGCTCCATATTCAGTTATTTTATCAAAAAACTCTTTAGATTCCATTACCGAAGATGATCCTACTATTGGTACAGAAGTTGCTCCACTTATAACATTAATACTTGGATTAATTTGTGCTAATTTATTTTTTACCCCTTCTACAGCCTTGGCATACCATTCAAGATATTCTTCAGTAGTATACGGACTTCCTCCAATATATGGACTTGATAAATTTGGTTCATTATATACTTCATACTCTTGTATTTGAGGATATTTTTTTGCCACTTCCTCAACAAATTTTACAAATCTATTCAACTCCTCTTGGTTATTTATTTTCATGTCTTCACCACAAATTGTACCATTAGGAATTAAAATTGCAATTATTTTTAAATTTAATTTCTTTGCTTCATCTATCCATTCATCATATTTAGAAAAATTAAATGTTCCATTTTGATTATCTATCGTTCTCCACAAAAAATCAGTTCTTATATAATTTATTCCTGCTTTCTTGACTAAATCAATGTCCTTTTGATACTTTTCCATTGACCCATTCCTATAATGAACAACCACACCATTTTTTGATAATTCATCCAAAAATTGTTTTTTATAAGGGTCTATATAATATATTTGTTTTTCTTTTTCTTCAACAATTTGATTATCTCTATACAATATTACTTTTATATTATTTTTACTTTCATTAAGTAATATTTCTGCACTTTTTGTTTCATTATCTAAATTTATTTCTTGTGTTTTTTTATCTTCTGAATATATTTCTAACTTATATAAATTCTCATCTGCATCGTCAGGTAACATCACACTTACATCAAGATTTTCGTTATATACTATCTTAGATTCCTCTATTTGTATGTAATCCATATTATTAGCGGCTAAAACCTTACATAAATCTACAATGTTATACAACGCTTTGTTATCTGATTTTTTCTCACTTAATTGCATTATATGAGCATATCTAGCATTTCCGCTTACAAAAATTCAATAATATTAAACTAGGTAATATCCATATAAAAAAGATTATAAAAATTATATATAATACTATCCTTTTCTTTTTTCTAAAATTGTATTTTTGTATACTCATTTGTTTTCCCCCTATTAATCTATCTTCCTACTATAAAAGAATAATTTGTAGTGGCAGATCCCCCTATATTAAGCATCATTGCATTTTTAGCATTTCTTATTTGATATTTACCCGCAGTATTTGTTACTTGTTTATATAAATCTAAAAACATTCTAACTCCAGATGCTCCAACAGGATGTCCGCACCCAATTAATCCTCCGCTTGGATTTATTGGTTTGCTACCATTAAAATCTATTGTTCCATTTTCTATTGCTTCATATTCTTTTCCTGGTTTTGTTATGCCAAATGCAGAAATAGCCATATATTCACTTGAAGTAAAACAATCATGAGTTTCAAAAACATCGATATCATCTACAGTTAGGTTTGCTCTATTGTATGCATCTACTATAGCTTGTCTTGTCCATGGTAGTATATATTCATTCTCCCTATCTTCTTCTATTTTTTTGTCAAATAAATATGGAGCTACCCTATGTCCAAAGCCTTTTATATACGGTTTATTTTTAATGTTATTTTCATTTATATATTCTTCACTTGCTAATATAACAACTGCTGCTCCATCAGTTACTTGGGAACAATCCGAAACGCACAGCATATTTCCAATCTCTTCATTTGTTTCTTCTCCTCTGTAATTTGCTTGCCTTTCATCCATGAACCATTTTCTTGTTTGTGCATTTGGATTTCTTTTTGCATTACTATAGTTAATATATGATATTTTTGCTAAACACTTCTTATAGTGTTTTTCATCCAAATTATATTTTTTTACATATTCATCTGCTAATTTTCCAAATAGTTTAGGAAATGGAAATTCAATATCTTTTGCTTCTTTTTCATAAACAGCAGCTCTTCCTAGATAATCTCCACACAACTTTGAATCTACTGTTTTCATTAACTCCCAGCCAATTACTAAAGTTAAATCATAGTCTCCTGCTCTTATCTTAGTAGCAGCTGAATCTATAGCCACAGAACTTGAAGCACATGCAGCTTCATATCTAGCAGATGGTACTCCATAAAATGCTTCATCTACTTCTGTTAATAGTGGTCCTAAGTGTCCTTGTTGTATATAATATTCTGCACAAAAGTTTCCCATATAAACTGCAATTTTATTTTTTTTATTCAATCTCTTTATTTCTTTAAATGTTAAATTTGTATTTTCCATTGCACTAATTACAACTTCCTTTAATAGTGCAATTACTCCTTTTCCTTCTTTCGTCCAGTTTCTTTCAAAATCTGTTTGAGCTCCACCCAATATATATACTTTTCCCATATCAATTACCTCTTTGCTTTTAAAAATTTTTCATATCCATATTTGGATTTTATATTATTATCAAAAACCTCTTTTATATATTTGGTGTCTATTCCTAAATTAGTTTTTGCTATTTCTTTACATTTATCTTTTCCTATTAATGTCATTAATGCATAAGGCGGTATCCAATTAAATCCTTCTGCCATTGCAATATCTGCATCTGTTGTTTCTTTTGCTATCTCCCCTGAAATTTTTATTGCATATACTATATAGCTTACTAATAATTCTTTACAAATCTTAGCTTCAAGTGAAGTATTTTTCATTATTATATTTATGCCTTCTTGGTAATCTCCAATTTTATATTTCTCTATGACTTTGTCTATAAAAGGTATATCATAGTTTTTTATTTCTCTATAACTTTTATCTTTAATATCATACACTAATCTTCCAGAATATTTATATAGTCCTTCATCTACTTTCATTCCAATTTTACCTTGTTCTATTAATTCTTCCACATATTGAGGTAACTTAAAAGTTTCATGCATATAATCATTTGTATGTTCATAAATATTATCTACAATAGCTTTGTGAACATCTAAACCTACAAAATCAGATGTATATATAGGTTTCATATTTCTTCCTGTAAACAATCCTATGATTGTATCTATATAATCAACTCCACCTTGTTCTTTATATTTTTCGGCATATTGCATAACTTGATTTATAAATTGAAATCCTATTCTATTTGCCAAAAATCCCGCTTTGTCTTTTACAATAACAACCTTTCTAATTAATACATTCTCTAAATATTCTTTTATCTCTTTGACTAATTCTTTATTTGTACACTTTGCAGGAATTAACTCACATAATGTCATACTATAAGGAGGATTAAAAAAATGTATTCCGATAAATTTCTTTTTATTTTCTTCGCTATAACATTCTGATAATTTATTAATTGATATTCCAGAAGTAACAGTAGATGCTATTGCATTAGGCTTGATATATTTATCTATTATAGAATGTATTCCTTCTTTCACTTTAAGATCCTCTACCACAGTTTCGATAACTAAATCTGATTTACTCACACATTCTTCAATATCATCATAATCTTTTGCAATCAAATTCTCCATTATAGAATTTGCTTTTACTGATTTAGCTGCCTTATTGATTGCTTTATTTGACTTTTCTAAAGTTCTTGAAACCATATACACTTTAGCATTTCCAAAAGAAGCAAAAATTGCAGATACGCCTACTCCCAAAGTTCCATTAGCTCCTATTACAGTAATTGTTTTTATATCCATCATACTTTTCTCTCCTTAAATATTAATTTATAATCCTTCCATCTATTTATTTCATATTTTTATTTACATATTCTTTATTCTCTTCCTACTCCAGCCATTACACTCAGAAATAACTTCACCAGTAGCTTTTCCTGCTATTACTTTTTTTTGAGGATAACTCTTTCTTATTAATGTCTGTGCTGTTATCAATGAATCTCTTCCTATAGTTACACCTTTTAATACTGTAATATTAGATGTTAACCATACATGGTCTTCTATATTTACTGGTTTTGGATAATTAATAGCCTCCATTTCTCTATTAAACACTTGGTGAAAATCACTATCGTAAATTATAATATTTCTTCCTATCATTACATCTTCACCTATATTTATTTCTTTTGCACATACTATTACTGTTCCTCCATTAGCAGAGAAAAATTTTGTATTCAAAATTGCTTTACTTTTCACTTCAATTACTGTATTATAAAATATTTGTGCTCCATTATTTACATGCCATTCTGATTTTTCTTCCATTCTTAAATGCATTTCTGCTTTAGACTTTTTCAGCTTATTTGTACAAAGTTCAAGATTTTTACCTTTAATATATATTCTTGCAGTTTTATCTAAATCTATAATTGTCCCTTTATATGGTATTAAATATACATTCTTGTCTCTTACAACATTTTTACTAATGAAGTTATATTTAATGAATTTAAATATATCTATTTTCGATAAAATTTTTCTCTTTTTTAATATTTTTTTTATAATATTACTTTTTCTATTATCAGAATTAATCATTACTGCTTCACTAAAACTTTTATCTTTTAAAGTTCTAAAGAATACATCTCTATTTTTGTTTTTTTCTGGGGAATATAGTACAGCAGGATTTCCAGATAATAATTCGTCTAAATTCCTTCTTTCAAAAATAATATTTTCTTTAATTTTTTCAAACATTTCTTTTCCTTTTTTAGAATTTATCATTACAGAAGAAATTCCTTTAAACATATCTTCATCCTTCATTCCTTTTATTCCCCAAAAGTCTCCTATAGTAATATCACTTATTCTTGGTAAACCTCTAAAATTACAATTATGACATGAATTTCTCATATAAAGACCTCCGCCTCCAACAAATCCTTTAATCCATGGTGACGTGGTTTTATCTTCATGATATATATTTCCATTTTCAAATTCTATATATGTCGCTAAACTTTGCCATCCTGTTTTTTTATTTTTTAAATGAACTAATTTTACTTTTGAATTATTTTTTTCTTCTAATTCTTCTATATGTTTTCTAAATGCTAATGGAGAATTAATTCCTCTACATATAAAATCTATAATAACTAAATTTTTATATTCTTTATTTAGAAAAGATTGCAAAGCAGCACTTTGACATGGTGTACCACAAAATAAGACTCTTTCATTATTATCTAATAATTCTTTTATCTTAGAATATATTCCTTTAGCACTACTTTGAAAATACTTACTACCCATAATTTTCTTTAAATCGTCTAATGTATTTCCAATCACATGATAAGCACTCTTGTAATCATCTGAATAAACAGATCCAGCTATATATCCTCCATCTAATATAAATTTTTCTGCTAACATATAATATATTCCTCCAGATGTACTCTTAAGTCTGATTTCATCGTCCTTAGCCCATGCAGCATATGGTTCTGGAGACATTTTTTTATATATATTTTTATTTAAGGCTGGACATTTCTTTATGCATAATCCACATTTTATACATTTGTCATAATCAACTTTAGGAAATTCAAATCCTTCTTCATTTTTATAATATATAATTGCACCTTTAGGACACAAATCACCACACATATTGCATCCCGTGCATTTATCTCCTACTTCCTTATCTATCATTTTACTCTCCTATCAATATATTCTTATAATTTAAGTCTTCTTTTTATATTTTTTAATTTTGATTCAATATAGTACCATAAAATTTTAAATTTATCTCTTAAAGAAATTGATTTTATATAATTTTTTACAATTGCCTTCTCTTCATTGTTCAATTCATTTTTCAAATATGAATAAATTAAAGCTAAATCACATCTATACCACCATTTCATATCAAGTATTTTATTACTAGTTTTATATTCATTTTCTAATGATTTTATAGTAGATTTTAATCCTTCTTCTATTGTTATTGACTGTGTAAAATCATTAACTACTGTTTTTATTTTTTTATCATCAGCCAATAAATCTTCAGTTTTATTCCATTTTAATTCATCGTAGATATCTATAAATACTTTTTTAAATACATCCAATGGAATGTGTATAATGTTTATCTTCTTGTTTAGTATTTTTCCTGATAAATTTAATATATCATCCCAATAAACCTCTTTATTGGATTCTGCTATATTAAAATCTTCATTAAAAGCTAATTTATTATTAAACAAACATACAACTCCATAAGAAAAGTCTTCTATATGAATAATTGCAAATTTTACATTATCACATGCAACAATTGGACATGAATTTTTTATTCTTTCAAATATAGTCCACTGGTTCTCTCTACTAGTAATTGGAAATGGCACTCTATAATCACCATACGTAACAAAAGGTCTAATAATAGTAAATTTATTTTTTCTATTTTTAAAATATTTTTTTAAATATTCTTCACATTTAATTTTATTTCTTGTATATCGCCATTCAATAACATCTTTTTTTGTATTTTCTGAAACTCTACCTTGTTCTCTGTTAAAAATTCCAGCTGTTGAAATGAAAATATATTGTTTACATTTATCTGAGAAATTTTCTAAGGATATTTTCAATTGTTCACAATTATAAACTAAACATTCTACAACAATATCGATATCTAAGTCTTTCATTATTTTTTTTATTTGCTCCTTATTCCAGACATCTGCTTGAATATATCTTACACCTTTTACATTTCTAGAATTATGATTGCCTCTTGTTATAGCATATGTATTATGTCCTTGCTTTACTGACTCTTTTGCTATGCCAGAGCTTATAGTCCCGGTTCCTCCTGTTATTAATACATTCATAATACTATCCTCCTATCTTCAACATTTTTTTTATTAACTGCTTAGATTCTTTATATTCTATCGAATTTTTATATACTATAATTTGTATAAAATTAGATAAAACTATTGCAATTGTAGCTTTAATTAGTAATTCCATAATTCCATTTACTTTTACAAAATAACTTAAAAATTCAACAACAATACAAATTAATATACAAATAATGATATAATATGCAAGTTTTTTTAAATATTCTCTCATGTCTCTTTTGTATACATATTTAAATATATTAATTAAAGCCCAAGGCATAGCAACAAAAGTATAACTTATAATTGTTGATATAATTACTCCATATAATCCAATAAATTTAACTAATATAATATTCAAAACTACATTCGTTAGTGAACTAGCTAATGGTCTAAATCTGTCATAATGCCACAGTCCAACAGCATCTTTTATTGTTGCCCATATCATAGATAATACTAATACATAAAAATATATACAAAATAAAACAACATAATTATCATTTAACATATATTCTTTACCCACCCACAAATTCACAAATGGTTGATAAAGAACTAGAAAACAAGCTACACTAACATTACTTAACCAACATATTATAAAAGTAAATTTATTAAAGTCGTTATAATTTTTTTCTAAAGTCTCTGTTTCAAAACTATTTCCAATTCCAGCTACAACTGCATTAAAAACTATTATAGAAATACCATATATTGCACTTACAATATAATAATAATTTTGATATATTGCTAATTCTCTTAAACCTAAAAAACTAGAAATAATTATAGTATCTCCCGCTCCCATAATTGTTCCACCTAACTTTGAAGTAAATACATCTTTTATACGTCTATTTATCTTCTTTACTTCTCTTTTGTTCAAATTTCCTGTAGGTTTAAACTGTGGATACAATCTGTTAACGACTATTGCTGTAGTAATATTTATTGCTATTTGTCCAAACAAAGTCAAAATAATATAATAATAATAATTCTTAAATAAAAATAATACCGCAAATTGTAGCAAGTACATTACTGTATTTACGCAAATTGCAATCTTACTTATAACGTCAGTCCTTTGGAATGCTTGTAACAGAGAATTTTTATAAGCAAATAACCAATATGAAAAAACTGTACCTAATAAATTAATAATATATAAAATATATACATTTATCCCATATGGCAAATCACTTTTTATCAGATATGGTATAAATGGACATAATATTAATCCTAAAGTAAATATTATTATACCTATTATTCTGTAATATATTTTGTATAATCTCATTAAAGCACAAATAGTTGTAGTATCATCTTCTGCTATAGGCTTGTATATACTAAATACTATAGCACTTCCAATCCCCAATTCTGCTAAACTTAATACTTGCAATACTGATGTGAATAAACTATTTAATCCTAAGTATCCTACACCTAAAAAATAAATCATTACAGTACGCATTAAAAAAGGTATAATAATTTGATATAATTTTAATAAAATACCAAATACTATATTTTTAGTTGCATTTTTTGTTCTCTCTATTTTCAAATTTTTTCACTCCCTTGGTGCCCATATGATTTATAAATAAAAAAATTTCTCTATAAATTCATTTACTTTATTTCTTTCTATTTCTAATTTTTGATAAGCTTTTTTATAATTATGTTCAATATTTTCTTTTGTTATTCTTCCTAAAAATTTTCTATTCTCTAAATTGAACTTAGTTAGTAATGTTTCAATTCTAGAATTCATATTTATATTAGTATTATCCCTTTCAAATACTATAAATGGTCTGTCATACAATAATCCAAAAACACTTGAGTGAAATGAGTCTGTACATATTAAAAAGGCATGTTTTTCTAAATACAAAAATTCTCCAGGATCCATTGCATAAAACTCACTTCTTTTATCTAAAACATTTATAACTTCACAATTATTTTCTTCTGCTATCCTATATATTTCTTTTTTTCTTTCGTTAGATAAACCTCCTAAAAAATAATTTAAAATATATTTATCATGTTTTAATTGTTCTGGCTTTTTTAATATATTATCCCACTCTTCTTGTGTAAGTATCATTGTAGGATCTATTAATACTTGCACATCTTTTCTTTTCGTTAATTCTTCTACTATTTTTTTTGCCGAATCTTCTCTAACAGAAATTGCTTTAAATTTCTTTAAATTTTCTCTTACATTTTCCTCTTTTTCTCTAGGTATACTATTTACTCCAAAACTAGCTGAAAAAGCGATTTTTTGATTATTATCAGCAAAAGTTAACAAATCAATATCGCTTAGTCTCCAGTTTGGATTCCATACTTGATCACTTCCAACCACAAAAATTTCGTACTTTTTTTTCAAATCACTTATATTTTTATTTGAAGAAACTGTATAAGCAGTAGATTTTATATATTTTTTATTAAATTCTTTAATCTTGCATATTTTCTTATTAATTTGATTTCTATATAAAATTCTTACTATTTTATTTTTTATTTTTTTTGTAATCGATTTCATTGACATTTTCTCTTTTTGTTCCAATGAAACTTTATTAACTATTGTCTCTACTTCAAAACCGTTTATTCTTCAATGCTTCTTGGAGTGCATAGTTTTGAAGTCTATTTCCATAATTATCTTTATCATTAATAGTTAGTATTCCTATTTTCATATTCCATCGTTCTACCCTTCTTTTAAAATATACCTAGTATTGTTGATGTATACGGATATGTTTTTCCATAACTCAAAACTACAAACATATAGTACCAATATACACATAGTCCTAGTGTATACAAGAAATTTATAACATTATATCTTTTCTTACTTAACACCTTATACAATTGTGGTATAAGTAAAATATAATAATATCCAAAGTAAAAAGAAATCCTTTGAGCATATCCTGATAGAATTCCTGCTTGCATTAATATAAAATCAATTATTATCATAAAAATAATAAACTCGTTATCATCATTATATTTACACAAACTTTTTCTATAATATAAAATTGGTAACATAAATACTATTTTCATTAAACTTTCTGATACAACAAAGTCTATTTCTCCTGTTGGTATATATCTAGAATATTTAGCCGGTAAAATTCCTACATTAATAAATATTTTTAATATACTTCCATAATTAACAAGTAGTAAACAAATTAATATAGTTAGAAAAAATATTTTTGTCTTGCTTGTCTTTTTATTTTTTATTAAATGATATACAAAGTACATAATACCAGTAATAATAGCACTGTTATGAAATAGCATTGCTATGATAATTGTTAAAAAATATCGAATAGTACTTTTTTCTCTTAAATATTTGAACGCATAAAAAGTTATAGCTAAAGATATGCTTTGTCTTATTAAATTTAAGCTTCTATTATAATACATTAACAAAAATATCATCATTCCTACCCACATGGGGCTTTTATCTCGGTAGTAATATATTGTAGCAAATACTAAAGAAACAATAATTAATTCAACTATAAACATAAATGAATTTAAGTCAGTTGTTATAAAAGAAACTAAATAATTTAGTACATTATATAAAAAGTCTGTTGAAGAATTTAACTTATTAAATTCTGAAAAACTTAATCCGAAGGTAGTCCTCTCCAAGACTTTTTTCACATATACAGTCACATCAGCACCAATAGTTTCATCTCTAAAACCTGCTAATAAAACTGGTATTAATATTGCTAATATAGAAAAAAATATTCCTAGTATTAATCTAATATTTCTTTTTTGTTTTTTTTCATTTTCTTCACATTTAAACATACGCTGTGCAATATATGTAAATAAAATTGTAAGTGAAAAAGTTACAATATATGGTATCATTAGTATTTTTCTCCTTTATTAGTTAGTTTTATCCTTAATATAATTCAATAAATATATAATTCTATAAAACTTTCTTTTTAATAAGAAATATATTATTTTTTGACTTTTTATTAAATATTTATATTTTAAATTTATGATAACTTCAACGTATGTGGGACTATTTATAACTTCTTTTAATTTTTTCTTTTTTTCTTTATATTTACAATCTTTATTAAAATTAAAAATATCGTGTTTTATATATTCCACTAATAATTCAAAAGCTAAAATATAAATACATTGTTCTATATCATTATTCTTTTCGGTTTCTTTCCAAAAATTTTGAATTTTTTCCAAAACTTTTACACATTTTTCCCATTTCTTAGAATCAAATGACCTAGTAACAGAATCTTTATTTTGTCTATAATGATACAGGTTTGCATCTATTATTATCATTTTTTTCATTTTTTCAAGAGCCTTTACATAAAAACAAGTATCCTCTTGTATTTCCAAATCAGTATCAAAGAATAAATTATTTTTCTTTATAAATTTTGTAGAAAACATTTTACTCCAACATCCTCTGATTCTTCCTATATAATCTTCTCTTTTTTTTACTTTTACATATTTATAAGCTATAACATTGCATTGTAAAAAAGTTCTATCTTTATAAGTCTTTTTTATCAATTTTTTGCCAAAAGTTTCCCCTTTAATTTGTTTACCATTTTCATAATTAAAAAAATAATTAAATTGACATATATCTACATTAAATTTTTTTATATTCTCATAACAAATCTCTGCTGCTTCTGGTTCTAGCCAATCATCAGCATCAACAAACATTAAATATTCTGCTTGAGCTGTCTTTATACCTATATTTCTACTATCAGAAACTCCAGAATTTCCTTTGTTTATTAATTTGAATCTATTATCTTTCTTACAAAATTCATTACAAATCCTCAAACTTTCATCTCTAGAGCCATCATTAATTAAAATTACTTCTATTTCTTTTAATGTTTGATTTCTTATACTTTCTAAACAATTATATAAATATTTTTCAGCATTATATATTGGTACAATAAATGTAACTTTTTTCATAATATCACCTTTATTTCTTAACTAACTCTAATATATTCATTCGATATAATATAGGTTTTAATATTAATTTTATTCTGCATTTTAATGTTACTGTTGTATACTTTTTTATTAATTCGTTATACGACATTTGGCTTAAGTCTTGAAAAAATTTTTTTCTTTTATCATTAGGAATACAATCATTTATTAAAGCACAGTTTTTTTTATTAGCATTTTGTTGTAATCCTCTTTCAAGGTCAATCTCCTTTGTTTCAAGTTGTTTTATATTTTTTAATAAATTTTTAGCTTTTTCAGAATTAATTAATAAAATACTTACACCTTTATTTTCTTCTTCTTTATATTCTTTAATTATATTTCCTGAATACCACAAGTCTCCGATTGTAAAATCAGCTTCTCTTCTTTTTCCTCTAAAATTACAATTATAACAAGATGGTCTAGATATCATTTCTTTTACAAATAAATTTAACATTGGATCAGATTCATGTCCTCTTGAATATTTTTTTCCACTTTTATATCTTATTGTCATAGTTGTACTATGATATCCAAAAGTTTTTTCTCTAAATCTAATTTGTTTTATACTGCCGTTTTTTTCTTTATCCTCTAAATATTTTCTCCACACTTTTGGTGTAGGCACCCCTTTGCAAAAAACTTCTATACAATATAATTTTTCATAGTCTTCATTTAAAAAGGCTTTTAATCCTGAAATTTGACAAGGTGTTCCAGAAAATAATACATATTTACCTTGTTTTAGAAACTTTTTAACGTCTCTATATGAATATCTTATGTTACTTTGAACATATTTAGATCCTCTAAATTTATATAACTCTTCTTTATTATCTACCCACATATGCTCAACGTTAAATTCATCGTCAAATCCTACTCCAAAAACAATTCCTTTCTTTTTTATAATTTCTTCTGCTATAGCAGTAAAAGCTCCTCCTGAAGTACTTTCTTTTCTTATTTTTTCGTTTTCTTTATAATAAGTAGCATATGCTTTAGAAGTAAATTCTGTATAATTCATCTTTTTTTTATTAGGACAAATTCTTGAACATAATCCACATTTTATACATTTTTCTTTATCTACTTTGGGATATAAAAAACCTTCTTCATCTTCAATCATTTCTATCGCATCTTTAGGGCATACGTTAAAACAAGCTGTACATCCACTGCACTTAGTTTTATCTAAAATTTCTATCATTTTAATTCCTCCTATTTCAAAGAGTTATTTAAAGCATTATTCAAATATTCAAAAGACTTATCTTTCATTTCTTTTAATCTTTTATTTGGAATACCAAAATCAATTTCTTCGTTATATATTTCTTCACATTGTTGATAATTTGTAACCAGTCTATTTTCTAATTCTAAAATTGATAATATTGATTTTATTCTTGTATTAGTAGATTCTTTAGCTTTATTACTAAATCTATTAAATGTACAAAATTTTTTATTGTATATAACTGAAAAAACTGTACAATGAAAAGAATCTGTAAATACCAATTCTGCATTTTTTATTAAATTAATCATCTCTGCAGGTCCAACATCATACATTTTTATATCTGCATATTTTTCGTCACTCTTTACAATTTCATCTATATGTGGAAGTGCTATTATTGTATATCCTGTTTTCTCTTTGATTTTCTTTACCCATTCTCTATGCATAGTATTATTTCCTAGAAAATAACACAATATATATTTTTGATCATATATTCTTCCTTTGGGTTGAATTTCATCCCATTCTTTTTTATCTATCATAAATGTTGGATCCAAGACCACTGGAACCTCTCTGTTTATTAGGTTTTTAATTATTTTTTGTCCTGATTTTTCCCTAACAGATATATGTTCTATTCTATTTAGATATCTTTTTGTGCCTTCTTCTTGTCTTTTAGGTATATTTGATACCCCAAAACTAGGAGAATAAGTTATTTTTGGTATGTCTTTAGGTATAAATTCTAATGTGAAATAATGATTATAAAAATTATTAGGATGCCATAATTGATCACTACCTAATAAAAAAACATCATAATCATCAGAACTTTGTTTCAATTGTTCATAACCAATGTATGGTTTCGATATTTTAAAATATTTTTTTTCAAATTCTTCAAATTTTTTATTTCTAATTTTAAAATTTCTACTATATCTATTTTTTTTAAAAGTACCAATTAATTTTTTCTTAATATTTTTGAATTGCACCTTTATAATATTCTTATCTAATAATTTCATAAAGTTATTAATTTTTTGATTTATACTATTATCTTTTACATAATTTATATTTTCGCAATATATACCTTTATTATCTATTAATTTTTGAATTGCATAAGCTTGTAACATACTTCCATAGTTTTTAACATAGTAACATGATACAATTCCAATTTTTTTCATTGTTTATCTTTCCTTTCTTTATGCGTTATATATTTTTTCAAGTTCTTTTATATTCTCTAATATATTGTATCCTTTAACCGTTACACTTTTTTCTTCACTTTTCCTGTTTTTTTCTTCTGCTTTTTCTATAATTATTTTTGCCCATTTTTTTTGTTCTTCTTTTAAATCAATCTTTATAACATTATTAGTTACTATAGCTTCATTTGGAACACCATTAGAAATAATACATGGTAAACCTGAAGTTTGTGCCTCTATTAAAACGATTCCTAATCCTTCATATAATGATGGTAAACAAAAAACGTCCATCATTTGCATTAAACAATTTATATCATTCCTTTCTTCTAAAAATATTACATTTTTATCTATTCCATACTTTTTTACCTTTCTTTTAACATCTTCTTTTAATGGTCCTTTTCCAATCAAAACTAAAGCACATTTTTTATTGATTTTTAAAATTTCATTAAAAATATCTATTAAAAAGCTATGGTTCTTTTGCTCTACAAATCTTCCTACATTACCAATAACCATTTTTTCATCTAAATTAAATTCTTCTCTATATGTATTCCTTACTTTTTCATTATAAATAAATTTTTTTGTATCTATTCCATTATGAATAATAGTTGTTTTTATATTTCCAAAACAAAATTGGGCTGCTTCATTAGAACACGCTAAATATATATAATACTTTTTTACAAAAATTTTTTTGCATACATTATGCACTAAGTGTTTTATTCTAAATTTATCTTTATCTATTCCCGTATTATGCGCATGAACTATAATTTTTTTTATTCCAGCTTTCTTTGCAATCCATGCATATATTAAACCTACAGAATTATAAACATTAATATGAATTATATCTACATTAGATTCTTTTAAAATCTTTTTTAATTTTATTAAAGTCTTTAATATTCTTAATACAGGATTTTTATTTTGTTTTTTTAGAATTTCATTTATTACACAATTATTTTTCTTTAATACTAAATCATATATATTTGATTCTTTTTGAGATACTAGTATATTAGTTTCAAACTTTTCTTTATTTATTTTATCTATGATATTTACTAATAATGACTCTATGCCTCCTGCAGTCCATCTACAAGTATATAGTAAAACTTTTTTTTTCATTTTTTCTCCTTCACATTTTTCTATATTCATTCATATCATTTTATTTTTCATAATATATTTCTCTCTAACAATGTAATATCAAAATTCATTTCAAGTAGTTTAGTTTTAAAATACCAACCTATAAAATTAGATGAACCTATAACTAAAATATTAATTTTATAACTCTTTTTTATTCTTTTTAACAAAGACATTACATTTAAATGTATAGCTTCTATAGAAGAATATCCAATAGATTTAGGTAAATGTAATAAAAAATTAAAAACATACTGATCAGCATAATTAATCATTTTATTATACTTACTAGTAAATGCTTCAATTTCCTTAAAGATATCTATTTTTCTTAACAATTATTATAGTCTCTTTTACAATTATTGTTTGCCATTCTTCTTTTGTCAATAAAAAAATTGGGTCATATACAAGTTTTGCGTTTTTTCCTGTTATATCTTTTACTCTTTTACAACCTATTTCTTCTCTAACAGATATATGATCTATTTTGTCTAAAAACGTTTTATATAATTCCTTATATTTACTTGAAATTTCTGATATTCCAAAACTTGTAGCATGCGATAAATTATTAATATCTTCTTTTCCCCAATTTAAAGTATAATAATCTGCAACAACATTTACAGGTAACCATAATTGATCACTTCCAACTATAATACTTGAATAATTGCTACTTGCCTCATTTAATTCTCTATAAGTATAGAATTTTTGTTAATTTAAAATTCTTTAAATTTTTGCTATCTTATGTTTATATTTCTATCTAATTTCTTATTCATTTTTCTATAGATTTTAAATTATTTAAAATTTCTTGTGTCGCATACACTTGCAACATATTTCCATATTTATTTTTAAAATAGCAAGATACAATTCCTACTTTCTTCATTTTCCCCATTCTTCTAAGCAATACTTTTTATAATATTCTTATGTTTTTTTATTAAGTTATTTATTGAATAATTTTCTTTATATTTTCTATTATTTCTTATTATTTTTTCAACTTCTTTTGGATTTTTTATTAATTTACTTATTTGTTTGTTTAACTCCTTGTAATCCTCTACATTAACTAAATATCCATTTTTCCCATCTCTAATAATATTCTCTATTCCTCCAACCTTTGTTGCTACAATTGGTTTGTCACAAGCCATATACTCTATCAAAACCAATCCAAAACCTTCCCATTTAGAAGGTAAAATAGCAATATCTAATGCCGGAATATACTTTTCTACATCATTAACCCATCCTGTAATTATTACATTATCTTGAATCTTATATTCTTTTGCATAATTAATAACTTTTTCTTTTAATTCGCCATCTCCTATAAACATAATTTTCGAATTTTTGTTTTCTGTTTGAAGAAGATTAAATGCTTTTATAGATGTTATTGGATCTTTTTGTTCTGATAATCTTCCTACAACTCCTATTACCTTTTCATCATCTTTTATATTAAATTTCTTTCTTGTTTCAATTCTAAATTTTTCACAATCTTTAAATTTTGAAAAATCTATTCCATTTTCAATAATGCACATTTTATTTGGCTTAGCTATTTTATATTTAATAGCTGAATCATATTCACTTTTGGAAATATTTATTATTTTGTCTGTTTTTAAAGCTAGTATTTTTTCTATCATTCTAAATACTGTTTTTTTCTTCTTACTAATTTGTGCATTGAAATACCATCCATGAGCATTGTAAAAAATTTTTATTTTTTTGCTAAATATTAAAGCTATTCTTCCTATAGCACCTGCTTTACTACTATGAAGATATACAATATCAGGATGTTCTTTTTTTATTATATTTCTAACTTTACCAACCGCATTAAAATCTGACTTTATATTTATCTCTCGTATCATTGGAACAAAATATAGTTTTTTAGTTATATCTTTGAATCTACCTATTTGTTCCCTATAATCTTCTGAAACAACTAATATACTTTCATAATTATCATCTTTCATATTATTTAAAAACATATATAAATACTCAGCCACTCCACCTGCAGACTGAGCTATATGTATTATTTTTTTCTTCTTTTGCATTTAAATAGCTCCTTCTTTTTTCGTAACAACTTTTAAAGTTCTCAACAATATCTTGATATCACTTTTCAATGAATTATTCATAGCATAGAAAGTTTCAATCATCACTCTTTCTTCAAATGTTGTTCTACTTCTTCCTGATACTTGCCATAGTCCTGTTATTCCTGGTTTGCATTTAATGATATGAGAATAATAGTTTCCCATTTCATCTCGTTCTTTTAACAAATATGGTCTTGGTCCTACTAATGTCATTTCACCCTTTAATATATTTATAAATTGTGGAATTTCATCCAGACTTGTTTTTCTTAAAAAATTTCCGATTTTCGTTACCCTAGGATCGTGTTTCAATTTTTTGTATTTTGAATATTCTTTTTTTGCTTCCTTATTTTCTTCTAAATACTGTTCAAGTTTCTCATCTGCATCAACTACCATTGTTCTATATTTATACATTTCAAATTCTTTTCCACCTTTACCTATTCTTATCTGTTTATAAAATATAGGGCCTTCTTCTTTTGACAATTTATTGGCAAGGTATACTCCTAATGTTATAGGAATCATAAGAATTAATCCTACTATTCCTGCTATTATATCCAATCCCCTTTTTATATATTCACAAGCAATTTGTTTATAGTTTAATTTTTGATTAAACTCACTTAAAGAAACCAATGAAAGTGTTTCTTTGTCATCGACATTATAATTAACATCCATTTTATTTTTCTCTCCTATCTATTAAAAGCTTGTTTCCCTTCCTTCCGTAAGTCACAATTGTATCTATTTTATTACTATCTTTGTTTATTCTACCATATAATCTATTATATTTCAACATTTTTCAGCAAGTTTTTTTAGTTGATTTTTGGCAGTTTTTCAAGTTTTTCCTTTATTGAAATTTTTTTGAATTTTGATCTAATTTGCTAATCTAATTTATATAAATTTAACACTTTGTCTTTTGCTTCCTTAGGGAAACACAACTTAGACTTTTTACACCTTCAAAAACAATACAGAGGAATATTATATGTTATTTATAATATTCCTCTGTACGACCACTTGTATATTTATTTTAATTTTAGAATTTCTCGCCACTCCGCTCCTCTAAATCCAGTACAAATTTTGTCATCGTCAACTATTAAAATTGGTCTTTTTATAAGCATGCCGTCACTAGCCAACAATTTGATTTTTTCGTCGTCAGTCATTTGTGGTAACTTATCCTTTAAGTTTAGCTCGCGATATTTCATTCCACTTGTATTGAACCATCCCTTAAATTGATTTTTACTTTTCAGTATCCATTTTGATAGCTCATCTTTTGTTGGAGTTTCTTCTATTATATTTCTATCTTCAAATTTCACATTGTTTTCTTCCAACCATTTCTTAGCTTTCTTGCATGTTGAACATTTTGGATATTCAATAAATATTATTTCTTTCATTGGTTATTCCTCCTTTGGATTATATTGATATTCTTTCAGATCAACTGTATAGTTATTTACTTCTATTCCGTCTTTTTCTAGCATTTCTTTTTGCTTTTCTTTTCCTCCATACCCGAAGTGTTCAGCTAACTTCCCTTTTCCATTGACTACTTTATAGCATGGATATTTTTCTGGGTTTGGATTTACGTGCAATATGTTTCCTACTACCCTTGCTAGTTTCTCATTTCCTAAGTACTCTGCTATCTGCTTATATGTTACGACTTTTCCTTTTGGTATTTTTGTTAGATAGTTGTATATTTTTTGTTGGTTTGGGGTTAGTTGATTCATCATTGATCCTTTCTTGGTATTTTGATTATGTTTTATCTATTTTTTCATTATTAAAATCAGGATTCAATATCTCATTAAATATATTAAAAATATAAGCACTTTCTTCTTCAGTTAAAATTCTATCTTCTAATACCTTTTTATTTCTAATAGAACTTTATCATATGGGTAAACATCTTTCATATAAAGTGCTAGATTCTCTACAGATTATTAAATTTACTTAATAAAAATATTTAAAACATTTTCTTAATGTTTCCTTATCTATTTTTCTATCATTTAAAATATTATTTTTAATTTGTCTTTGAATTTCTTCTTTTATTTTTTCATTCTTTGAAATAGTAATTAATAATTTATCTCTACAGTTATTTATCCAATCTAATTTAAATTTACTCACTTCAAAGCTATTAATGTCAAATAAAAAATCATACTCATCAAATATTCCTAAAAATTCTTTAAACAATTTATCATTTATTAAATAATTATTAAGTTTTAAATTACTTATATATATTAATTTTTCTCCTAAATCATTTTTAGTATTTGGATATCTTTCTAATGTTTCCATTTCTTTAACACTCATTTTGTCCTTTATGTTTTTTAAATATTTATAAAATTTTATTTCATATTCTTCTTTTGGCTTTATAACATTCTGCATTAAAGATTCATAATATATATTACAATGTAAATCATTATATTTTTCTTCTTTTAATATTTTATTTACAATTGCCTTTAATTTATTTTGCTCAGTTGGATTAAGTATTTTATTTATGCCAATTAATATTAAATTCTTATTATTTTCTATTAATCTACTAACAATTTCTTTATTTTTTATTTTAATTTTACTTGAAATATTTTTGATATAGAAAGCTAAATTATTTGTTAAGACATTTGCATATAAATTTGAATCATTATTAATAATTATATTTTCTAATATTATTATTAATAAATTTGTTAACTCTTTTTCATTCCCATCTTTAACATTTTCATACTGATTACATATAAACTTATTTAAATACTTATAATTACTTATATCTATCCCTCTGTTTTTTATATAATATATTATTATTTTTATAATTTCATCAATTTGATTATTCTCTAATTTAATAGCGGACATAATTAATAATATCTTATTAAATTCTGTATAACTATCTCTTCTTGAATAATTAGCTAAATATTTTATTATATTCTTCATCATTTCAATATATAAATCAATTTCGTTGTCACAAATACTTATATATCTTATTTCATATCGATTTAATATATTTTCAATTTCTTCTTTACTTAAATATTCGACAATAAACCTTATATCAATAATTTCAAGGTGTTCAAGTTTTATATTTTCTAACCTTTTACCAAAAAAAGATTCATTTTCTTCTAAGAAAATTTTAGGAACAACATAGTCTTTCATAATTAAATCAATATAATCATAAAAAATTCTTCTTACTTCATTATAATTATTTATTGCTAAATAATTATATTTAATAAACTTGTCCAAGTTAGTAACAAACTCTTTGGCCTTATTTATACCAATAGACTCATCATTAGATACCAAAAAGAAACTTTGCTCATCCTTATTAACTTGTTTTCTTATGTTTGACATTTTAGAATTATCAAATTGCCAATTTAAAATTAACTTAATAAAAGTTTGCTCTGGCATATTAAAAGGAAATTTTAATGGTATTTTATCTAATTCTATTTTAGCAATTTCATTTTTTACAAATTCCCTGTTTTCTTTATTTTCAAATATATTTTCTGCAACAATTTTACCTACATAATATCTATTAAACTCTGATATAGCAAAAATAACAAATTCTTGGTTTTTTAAAGCATTTTTAGATAATTTTTTATATATCTTATATGCTTCAAAATATTTCTTCAAATAGCAATTCACATATGACTTTTCTAATTCATTCTTATAATTATAATTTTCTTTTGTATCATATTGATCTACATATTTATTTAAAGCTGTGAAATTAAATTTTTCTATATTGCTTTTATTTTTAATAAATTGATACTTGCCTTTCCTTCTAAATAAAATCTTTTTGCTTCTTCTATCTTTATCTTTATACTTAATTACACATCTTATTTCTGCTCTATCTAAAAAATTTATCATTAAACTAAAATCATATTCTTTTCTTCTAACTTTATTTTCAATACTCTCTATAAATTTTTGTGCATTTTTGCTAAAAAAATATAATATATTATTATGTATTTCAAAATCTTCATAATATTTAAATCCAGTTTTATTACATATAAATTTAGTTATGTTATCTTTTTTTATATATAATATATTTTTGTATTCATCTATAGCATTAAAAAATTTTTCTATATTAAATTCTCTTTTATAATCATCTAATAAAAATCTTAAAAATCCGTAAACTCTTTTTCCCAAATTTTGATTCTATTTCATCAGAATTCTTTTCAACTTCTTTAATTACTTCTTCTCCTAATTGTGAATAATATAATATGTTAATTCCTTTATTTTTATAGTATTCATATTCAATCATATTAATTTTATTATCTTTATTTATTTTTAAAAAATACGGTCTTGCTAAATCACTTTTTAAAATATCTTTTACCCATTGGAAAATATATTGAACGTCCGGATCTGATAATGAATAACCTATAAACAAAACGGTATGCGTAGAAAAAATAGATTTAATATAATTTTCTATAAGTTTAAAATTATTATGATATGATAAATAATCATCCTCTTTAAAAACTATATTTTTATTTCTAAAATCTCCATGCATTTTTATTATCATTTTATTATTGGGTGTATATGGAAGATCATTATCTTTACTAACAATATCAAAAAACATTCCTTTTTCATTTGCTTGTTGCTCAATTAAATCATCATAATTAGTAGTTATTATGTGATAAGGATTTAATTCTAAAATTTTATCATGTAGCAAATTAGGTTTCACATCAATATTCAATTCTGACTCTAAAAAATCATAATATTCTTTTTGACCTCTTGAATTATAAAAATATTGTGCTATTTTTAGAAAATCTTTTTCTTCAATATCTATTTTTTTCTTAATTTTTTTTATTATATTTTTCCACATTGGTATTCCAGAGTTTGCAGATACTCCTGCTCCAACAAATATAACCAATTTATTATTTTTAGATGCATTTTGTATTATTCTTTTACTTTCTATAATATTATTTTCCATTCTTACTCCTTATATGACTTTTTATTTATATAAAAAAGAAAAGTATTGCTGCAATTATTAATTACGTTCATACTTTACTTTTGTAAAATCAAATTAGTTTTATGGTTTCAACGCAGTAATTGGTACTACATACACTCCATCTGGTCGTTGATATGCTACATTTGTTAATCCACAAATCACACAAAGAACTGATGGCGCTTTTCCATTTTCATTTTCAATCTGCTTTTTTAAACTTACTAAATCATTTGCAGCTTTTTCAATTTGATTTGCACCAAGTTTAATTTCAAAAGCACACCATTCTCCATTTTCTAGTTCTATAACACTATCTATTTCTTTGTCTTGATAATCCTGATAATGATAACATTTTGCATTAAAACTATCAGCATAAACCTTTAAATCTCTTTCAACCATGGCTTCAAATAAAAATCCAAATGTTTCTAAATCATTTATAAGTTTATTTTCTTCTCTAATGTTTAGTAATGAACAAGCAATAGATGGATCTGCAAAGTGTCTTTTTTCTGATTGTTTTACTCTAACAGATGAACGTACATTAGTTGAAAATGGTTCATCGTTGTCTAACAAAAATAATCTATCCAATGCATTTAAATATGATGCTAATGTATCTATATCTATATCCTCGTTATCTTTTTCATTAATATCTTTCTTCAATGTCATGTTTGATACAGTAGTACTTTCATTCCTTGCTAATGATTTTAATAATAATCTAACTTTATGCTTATCTCTATTAATTCCATCTAATCTAGATAAATCATCATCAATTATCAAATTTATATATTCTTCTACCACTTCACTTGAATCTTTAGCTGAATATTCTAAATTTCCAGGCCATCCTCCTCGAATTATCAATCTTGCTAAATTTCTTAAATCAACTTCCCCTGTCGCTTTACCTTTAAACTTATTATTACATAAATTTTCTAAAGATATATCTCCTGTAGAATCTCCTGATTCATATAAACTCATTGTTCTTAAATGAATTTTTCCATATCTTCCGGCACCACTGTGTGCTATTCCTTTTCTATTAGGAGTAGATGAACCAGTTAAAATATATTGCCCCTTTAATCCAGATTTATCAACATCAATTCTTATTTCGTCCCACAAATTAGTTGCTTCTTGCCACTCATCAATTAATCTTGGCTTTTCTCCTTCTAAAACAATACTTGGTGACATTTTAGCAAGTTCTACATTATTTGATTGTTCTCCCGTAGTTTTATGCAAAAGGATTTCACTATTAGAATGATATCTTCCAGCCCATGTCTTTCCACAATATTTTGGTCCTTCAATACTAATTGCTCCAAACAATTTTAAATAATGTTCTATTTTATCATCAGCTATTCTCTTTTTATAATTCTCTATTTTCATAGATAATCACCTCTTAAATCTTTAACTATTCATAAATATATTTTACTTTATTCCGTGATATTTGTCAATTTTAATCCGTGATTTTTTAAATATTTGTTCCGTGATATTTTGTGACCTTATTCCGTTAAATCTACTATTCCTCGTTTTTTCTGCTTTCTTATGCAATATCTTTGTTTCTTTTACCTATTATTACCTATCCACCTATACACATCTCCCCAATTATTAACTTCTTTAATAAACTCATTCTCATGTAACTTCTTCAAATTTGTATCTCTAAAATAAAAAGTTTTAACATTATTGTTAGCCAATTGCTCAATAATTCTCCAATCATCGTCAATCATCAAATCGACATTCTCCTTTTTGCATATTTCAAGTTTGTCACTAACATTCCAATAATATTTATCAAACTTTATATCGTTTTCTTCAAGAACTCTAATTGCATCATCTTTCATTTCTTTCACAAAGCCACCTCTAGCAGTTATCACAACGAAGTGATGACCTTGTTCCTTTAAACGATTATATACTCCGACGAATCCGCTCATTAATCCACTTTCTCTTGATACTGTCATGAAATAATTGTCTTTAAATTTTTGTTCTTGTTCGTGAGTCCAGTTGTAACGTTGTTGAAATTTTGGTTCTTCAGAGTCAACTAAATTATTTCCTTTCAACACTTCAATGTCAAAAATTTCTTCATATGTTCTAAAAGTCGTTTCACTATCTATTACAACTCCATCCAAATCTATTCCTATTTTCATCTTTATTTCATTCCTTTCCAATCTATTCTTCACATGTCAATATTGCTGTTACGAATATTCCATTTCCTTTTCCAAATTCAGTAAGTCCTTCACCAGTAGTAGCTGTAATCCCAACATGTACTGGTTCAATTTTTAAAATGTCTGCTATTACCTTTCTCATTTCTTCTATTTTTGGTGCAAATTTTGGTCGCTTTGCTTCTATCGAAATTGCTACATGCGTAACTTTTTTGTCTCCCATGTAGCTCAATGCTTTTTTCAAATATTCTCTACTGTCGGTTATTCCATTTTGGCACATTTCGTCTGTAATTTTGCCTAATACATTGACCGCTGTTACACTTGAAACTGCATTTGTAATAGCATGAAGAACGACATCTCCGTCACTATTCCCTTCTATCGAATAGTCTTCGTCAAATTTTACTCCACCTATTATTAATTCTTTATTTTTATCTTCTGAAATTCTATGGCTGTCTTGCCCTAATCCTACAATACTCATTTTTCTCACCATGGGCTACTACCCATTTACCCCTTATTTAACAATTTTTAATTTTACTTATAAACTTTTTCGTTTATCTTCTCTAGATTATCACATTTACATTGTTCTTTCAATATTCTGCTATTTGTTTTTTATAAAATATGTTATAATTTAGTTGCTAAAAACATTTTATTGAAAGAAAGGTTATTATGAAAGAATATAAGAATGAAAAAGAATTTTTAGAAGATTATGATGTTTCTCAGTTTGCACAATTAAGCATGACAGCTGACATCCTGGTCGTTAGTGTATCTGATCAAGAGAACGAAAACTATAGAAAAACAAGTAAAAAGATGATGAGTATTTTACTTGTTAAAAGAAGGGGATATCCTTTTAAAAATAAATGGTGTCTGCCAGGAGGTTTTTTGAATCCTGCAAAAGAAACTCTAGATGACTGCGCAATGAGAGTTTTAAAAAATGAAACTAACTTGTCTAACATCTATTTAGAACAATTATATACTTTTGATGATTTAAAAAGAGATCCTCGAACTCGTGTTGTTTCAACTTCATATGTTGCTTTGATTGATAAAAATAAATTGACTGAAATTATTAATGAAAACGCTTCTTGGTTCGACATTGTTTCATATGAAGAAAAAGATGACATCGTGACAATAGCTTTGAATAACGGAGATGCCCAAATTGATTTTAGCATTAAGAAAGTTTTACGTGATAAAACAACTGACCTACATTCATTCTCAACTTTGGATAACAAGTATCTAGCATTCGATCATCCTATTGTTATTTTGTCTGGACTTGAACGAATTCGTAACAAAATTCAATATACAGATATTGTTTTTAATATGATGCCTGAATACTTTACATTAGGAGAACTTCAACAGGTCTTTGAAGTTATAATGGGGAAAAAACTTCTTGCTCCAGCTTTTCGAAGAATCATAGCTAATAAAGTTGAAAAGACTAATTTGATGCAAACAGGCGGTGGTCATAGGCCTTCTGCATTATTTAAATATAAAAAAAGAAATTAAATGTACTAAACCAAAATGTTAAATTTTGGTACTATAAAAGTGTAATAATTAGTTATAATTAATTGATTATTACACTTTTTTCTATTCGGTTTTTATATTTTCTTTATCTTGACCTTATTCTTTGTAATCCGTCTTCCTCTTTCTGCTCTTTCTCTTTCTTTCTCTGTATATCTCTCTAAAAACTCTCTTTCTTCTTTTCTAACCTTCTCTTCTGGATTTTTGTAGAGTCTTTCTTTAAATGTGATTCCACTATCATACAAAAATTTATCTATTTCTTTTTCTGTCACTAATTGATTTTTGTCTGATTTCATAGCAAATTCTAATTTTTCAACAGACATACTACTGTAAATTTTCACATTAACTAAATCTTTTAAGTCTTTGTCTCTATTTATTTCTACGTTTACATTAGCAACTATTTCTTCATCTACGTATTCTTCTTTACTATATCTACGTTTGATATATTTTCCTCCTTTTTTTACGATGCTTTCTTCTACTTCTTGATCTGTCAAATTATTACTTTTTTTGAAACGTATTATTTTATAAATAACACCATCAGGCGGATCGTCCACAACTCTCCATTCATGTAAAAACTCATCATCACTATAACTAATGCTTTTATTCCCAATTATGAATTGTTGCGAAATAGTTCTTTTTACGTCCTCAGGTCTTTCACTTTTTATTACTCTTTTTATTATCTTAATAAGTGATTTCACTTCAACACTTTTAATTATTTTTGGGCTTACATATAAATCATATAGTGCCTTTATTATGATATAGTCGATGTCTGCCTTTGTTTTATTTACTTTCAAATATTCGAATTTTTCTTTTCTCATAATTATCCTTCTTTGTTTATATTTTATATTCTGCTATTTCACAATTATTTTGCCCACTCTTAATTATATCATTAACCTCATAATCATTATTTATGATACATTGAATAGCTTTGCAAATATCTCCATGTGTTACAATTAATACATTTTTGTCTCGATACTTTTCTTTTATTTCATCTATAAAATCTTTGACTCTTTCTACTACTTTTTTGAAACCTTCGCAATCGTCATATACTGCTTGCTTGTTCGGATCATAAAACTCTTTAAAATCAAGTATATTCATAGGTTTGTACATCAAACTTTTAGTATTTCTTTCAATTATTCTATCATCATATTTTGTTTCAATTTCGCCTTTTGTCATTAATTGACAGGTTTGCTTTGTTCTTTTTAACGGAGAACAGATTACTAAATCAACTTTCCTTTTTTCTATTTCACTACTTGCACTTTCGGCTTGCATTTCACCTCTTTTAGTTAGTTCTCCATCATTCCATCCATTAATCTGCCCTTTGACATTTTCCATGACTTCGCCGTGTCTTACTACGTATAACTCCATTTTTTGAAGACTCCTTTCGGTATCTGTATTTATATGATTTTTTTATAATTCACTTTTATTATATTCTATCATATATACCTTAAAAGACACAATTATTTTTTTATTTTAAGCTTTACATCTATAATAAAAATAGTTTATAATTTTGTTGTAATTATGAAAATTTTATAAAATAAAAGGAGGATTATCTTAATGGAAGAAACTGAAGAAAAAACAAAATTTTGTAAGTACTGTGGTCAAAAGATTCCAGAAGATGCAGTAATATGTACACATTGCGGTAGACAAGTTGAACAATTAAAAGGATCAGAGCAACCAAATGTTGTAATAAACAATACTAACACTAATATGAATTCCAATACAAATGTAAACAGTGGATACAATACTAGAGGAGAAGCTAAAAACAAATGGGTTGCATTAGCATTATGCATATTTTTAGGCACTTTTGGAGCTCATAAATTTTATGAAGGAAAAATTTTATTAGGTATAGTTTATTTGTTTACTTGTGGTTTATTCGGAATAGGATGGCTTATCGATTGTATTTCATTATTATTTAAACCAAATCCTTATTATCCATAAAAAGCAAATTTTAGTTTTTAAGAGTAAAAAAAGAGATTTACTCATAAAAGCAAATCTTCAATAAAAAATAGCTAATAATATTAGCTATTTTTTTGGCTCCTCGTGCTGGGCTCGAACCAGCGACCTATCGGTTAACAGCCGAGCGCTCTACCAACTGAGCTAACGAGGAATATATAAATCTGGCAACAACCTATCTTCCCAGCAGGGTAACCCACAAGTATTTTCGGCACATTCGAGCTTGACTTCTGTGTTCGGAATGGGAACAGGTATTACCTCGAAGTAATCATCACCAGAAAATTGATAACTATTTTTAACTACTTTGTTATTATACTATATATAATATTCAATTTCAAGCAGTTTTATACATTTTTTTCAAATTGTTTTTAAGCACACTCAAAAATACATAGATGAAAATTAAAGTTTTAAGTAAACCATATATATTAGTGGTTAAGCCCTCGATTTATTAGTATTGGTCAGCTTAATACATTACTGTACTTACACCTCCAACCTATCAACCATATAGTCTCTATGGAATCTTACTACCTTATCGGTATGGGATATCTTATCTTGGGGTGGGCTTCACACTTAGATGCTTTCAGCGTTTATCCCTTCCCTACTTAGCTACCCAGCTATGCCATTGGTATGACA
>CANQPF010000014.1 GCA_947625665.1 uncultured Clostridia bacterium
ATTACTTTAACAGATGGTGCAACTAATATTGTTAGTGCAAGTGAAACAAGTAATAGTTCAGATAAATATGATTGGTACAAACCTTTAAAAGATAATGAGAAAGAAAGAAAAATAGTTGGAACAGATGGTGTAGGTGCTCAATATGCTAAACCAGGAGAAAATCCAGTTTATACTTCTTGTAATACAGCTACAGGAACAGTAGGAAATACAAACAAAGAAGTAGAAGTACAGGCAATAACACCAAGAAATGTATCTAACTTATTATTAGCAGGATATTATAAAAATAAAATTACTTCACATTATAATACTCAAATGATAAATTATTCTATTGGATATAATGTAGGATTCGATCCTGGTGTAAGTGAAGGGGTTCGCATATCTTAGATATATCTTTTTTTTTGCAAAAAAAACTGAATCAAGATTTTCTAAGCAATAAAATTGCATAAAAATATCCCCTTTCGGGGATTAATTATGACTCTACTGAATCAGTACGTCATCAGTAGGTTCTTCCGTACTTAAAGGGTAGTTTTCTTCCAAATCGATGAGATGACTACCTTCAATATTATTATCTTTGACAATAGCATACATCTTCCCTGTTCTGGGATTGTAAAATGTAACTGTCATAAGATTACCAGTTTCATCCATCTGTCTATTTAGAAGTCTCATCCCTTCAATGCTTTCATCTTGAAAGACATGTTCTTCTTCGCCTTCAGGGAATCTTTCAGATGTAGCTGAAACAATGGGTGTAACAAACATAAATAAAGTTATTACAGCAACCATTAACATCATTCCGAAAATAGAACCTACAATAAATTT
The DNA here is from genome assembly GCA_947625665.1 of uncultured Clostridia bacterium. GTDB lineage: Bacteria > Bacillota > Clostridia > TANB77 > CAG-508 > CAG-269. Next base: position 817 of record CANQPF010000014.1, read on the forward strand.
TTTGTCAAAATTTTTTAACATTTTATCCTCCTGTATTTGGGCAACTTGCCCTTTTCTTTTGACAATAACTATTATAACATATATTTTTGGTTTTGTCAATGTTATGTTAACATACTTAAGTATTATAGAATATTTATATGAAATATTGAAAAAATGCTGTTTTTCAATTATAATCATACTATAAATATAAATGGAGGTATAGTAATTTGAAAAATGAAAATATTTTAATTTTAGATTTTGGCGGACAATATAATCAATTAATCGCAAGACGAGTTAGAGAATGCAATGTGTATTCAGAAGTAGTACCTTATAATATTTCTATTGAAAAAATTAAAGAAAAAAATCCAAAGGGAATAATTTTTACAGGAGGACCTGCCAGCGTATTTGGTGATGATGCACCTAGATGTGCTGATGGAATATTTGATTTAGGAATCCCAGTTTTAGGAATTTGTTATGGAATGCAACTTATGACATATACTTTAGGTGGAAATGTTGCAAAAGCAGAAAAAAGAGAATATGGAACAACAGATGTAAGTATAGATAACGCCTCTCCCCTTTTTGCTGGATTTGATTCTCAAAATGGTTTTCTAATGAGCCATACAGATTTTGTGGAAACTGTTCCGGAAGGATTTCATAATATTGGACATACTGATTCTTGTCCTAATGCTGCTATGGCAAATGATGATAAAAAACTATATGGTATTCAATTCCATCCAGAAGTTAATAATTCTATAAATGGAACTAAAGTTATAGAAAACTTTTTATATTCAGTTTGTAATTGTTCTGGAGATTGGACAATGTCTTCTTTTGTAGAAGATTCTATTAAAAACTTAAAAGAGAAAATTGGAGATAAAAAAGCTTTATGTGCTTTATCTGGTGGTGTTGATTCTTCTGTTGCTGCAGTATTACTTAATAAAGCAATTGGAAAAAATTTAACTTGTATTTTCCTTGACCACGGTCTTCTTCGTAAAAATGAAGGTGATGAGGTTGAAGAAATATTTAGAAATCAATATGATATAAATCTTATTCGTGTAAATTGTCAAGATAGATTTTTAGGAAAACTTGCTGGAGTTACAGATCCTGAAAGAAAAAGAAAAATTATTGGTGAAGAATTTATTAGAGTTTTTGAAGAAGAAGCTAAAAAAATTGGAACAGTAGACTTCCTTGTTCAAGGTACAATTTATCCAGACGTTATAGAAAGTGGTTTAGGAAAAAGCGCAGTAATAAAAAGTCATCACAATGTTGGTGGACTTCCAGACTATGTTGATTTCAAAGAAATAATTGAACCTTTAAGAAATTTATTTAAAGATGAAGTTAGAAAAACCGGTCTTGAACTTGGTATACCTGAACATTTAGTATTTAGACAACCATTCCCTGGTCCAGGTTTAGCAATAAGAGTAATTGGAGATATTACTGAATCTAAATTAGATATTTTAAAAGATGCAGATTACATATTTAGAGAAGAAATTTCAAATGCAGGATTGCACAAAAGTATTAATCAATACTTTGCAGTTCTAACAAATTTAAAATCAGTTGGAGTTATGGGTGATGAAAGAACTTATGATTATACTATTGCACTTCGTGCAGTTGAAACTACTGACTTCATGACAGGACAATGGAGTAAAATTCCTTACGAAGTTTTAGAAAAAGTTTCAAGTAGAATAGTAAATGAGGTTAAACATGTAAACCGTGTCGTTTATGATATAACTTCTAAACCACCTGCAACAATCGAATGGGAATAACTTATACAAAAAAGGCGTGCCTTTGATGAAAATCTTAGGCACGCTATATTTTAACTATTTGAAATTCCAATTGCCTCTGTTGCAACAACTCCACCACGAGTAATTTCAATTCTATTTAAGAATTTCTCTTGTAATAATTTTATTAATGCATCATTTCTCTCTTCTGTTTGAGTACATTCTAATATAACTGAAGTATAATTATAATCTACTATTGATACGTCAAATATATTTGCAATTCTAAACAATTCTGTCTTATCTTTTTCAGAGCAATGATTTACTCTTATGAAAATAATTTCTTTCATATGTATTGGAATATCTGTATAATCAACAACTTTTATAACTTCTACGCTTCTGTTAAATTGTTTTTTGATTTGTTCAAAAGTTTTGTCATCACTTGTAAAACTAATAGTCATTCTTGAAACTGATGTATCTTCTGTCGTTCCAACTGTTATTGTATCTATATTATATGATTTACTTGAAAACAATCCTGAAACACGTGCTAAAACACCGATTTCATTTTCTACAAATAAACATATCCATCTTTTCTTTTTCTCATTACTTAACATACTACTCACCCTCCTTAAAATCTAAAGTTATTTCACTAAGAGGGTTTCCAGGCTTAACCATTGGTAATACATTAACCTCTCTATCTATAATAAACTCTATCAATGTAGGAGTTTTTTTGTTATTCTTAGCTTCCTTTAAAGCTTTTTCTATGTCATCTTCAGATGTAACTCTTATTCCTTTAGCTCCATAGCTTTCAGCTAACTTAATAAAATCTGGTGTAAATATCGGACAATCTTTGTTTGGATTACTACAAGCCTTTTCACAACTTTTTCTATAACGTAAACAAGTATGTGAATATTGTTTATTATAAAACATTTGTTGCCATTGTCTAACATTTCCTAAGTATCCATTATTCAATACACATATAATTATAGGAAGTTCATTAACAACAGCTGTTGCCATTTCTTGAATATTCATTTGCATTCCGCCATCGCCTGAAATTGTAACAACATCTTTCTTAGGATTTCCTATCTTTGCTCCAATAGCTGATGGAAGACCATATCCCATTGTTCCAAGTCCTCCAGATGTAAGTAATTGTTTATTTTTATTTAAATCTAAAAATTGTGTAGTCCATAATTGGTTTTGTCCTACATCTGTTGTAACTATTACATCTTTGAAAATCTTATTTATTTTTTGAATAATTTTTTGAGGAGTCATCCCCTCTTCTCCCATATCAATAGGATAATCATTTTTCCATTCTTTTATTTGTTTTATCCAATTATCAGTATTTAAAGTTTTTGCTTTTTCAAGCATAGCTTTTATTGCGTTTTTCGCATCTCCTACTATAGGAATATCGACAACTATATTTCTAGAAATAGCTGCAGTATCTATATCAACATGAATTATAGTTGCATTTTTAGCAAATTCTTCAATTTTTCCTGTTATACGATCATTAAATCTTGTTCCTATTGAAAATAGAACATCACACTCACTAATTGCTTTATTAGCAGCATAACATCCATGTATACCAATATTTCCTACATATAATTCATGTTGTGTATCTATTGCACCTTTTCCCATTATTGTAGTAATTACAGGTACTCTTGTTAATTCCACTAATTTAGTTAATTCTTTATTAGCGTGTGCAATATTAACTCCTCCACCTATTAAGAATACTGGTTTTTTTGCATTTTTTAAAACTGTTAAAGCTCTTTTTATTTGCCCTGTATGTACATCTGAATTTGGTTTATATCCTCTGATATTTATTTCTTCAGGATATGTGTCATCTCCTAAAGCAATCTGTATATCTTTAGGTATATCAACAACTACTACTCCTGGCTTTCCTGTTCTTGCAACATAGAAAGCTTTTTTTATAATTTCTCCTAAATCTTCACGTTTTCTAACTGTTACAGCATACTTGCATATACTTCTCATTATCCCAATTGTATCTACTTCTTGGAAGGCATCGTTTCCAATAAGGTGTGTAGGAACTTGTCCTGTAAAGCATACCAATGGTACACTATCATAATTTGCTGTGGCAACACCAGTAACGAGGTTAGTAGCACCTGGTCCGCTTGTTACTAAGCAAACTCCAACCTTTCCGGTTGAACGAGCATAACCATCAGCAGCGTGGACTAAACCTTGCTCATGACGTGGCAAAACAACTTCAATATCTTTTTCACCATAAAGAGCGTCAAACAGGTCAATTGCTTGTCCTCCAGGATATGCAAATAATGTGTCAACTTTTTCTTCTTTTAAAGCTTTTACAAATAATTCTGCTCCAGATATTTTCATATACTAATCTCCTCCTTTTCTGGTATTTTAGTTTTTTAACTAAGAAAATTTGCTTCACTATATATGCAGATTGTTTCATAACTGCATGAATAAAGAAGCAATTTTAATATTTAAAAACCATAGTTATATTTTACCATCTAATATTTTAAAAATCAACTTTATATTGCTATTTTTCTGTAAAATATATTACTTTTCTAAAATCGTTTTTATAACACCCTTATCTATAAATGTTGCAAAAATATTTTTCAAAATAATCAATATAATTGGTCCAATTATCAATCCCATAATACCTATGAATTTAAATCCTGTATACATCGCTATTAATGTAAATATTGGATGAACACCTATATGTTTACTTACAAGTTTTGGCTCTAATATCTGACGTACAACTGACATAAATATTAAAAGTAATAATATTGAAAGCCCTAAATTTAGTTCTCCATTTACTCCACATATTATTGCCCATGGAATCATAACTGTACCAGATCCTAATATTGGTAAAGCATCTACAAATCCAATAAAAATTGCCATCAGTAATGGATATGTTATATTAAACCCTATTATTTTAAGTAAATATAATCCTATTAAAGAAATCACAAATGAAACTAAAATTAAAATTGCTTGTGCTTTTAAATAACTTCCTAAAGATTGAATAAGTTCTCTAAAATGATCCCCTATTTTTTTCATCCAACTTTTTGGTAAATGATGTTCCATTTGGTCCAGTATATAAATTCTATCAACACTTATAAAATAAAGAGCTAATACCGTTATTCCAAAGTAAATTGCTATCTCTGGTAAAGATGTTACTAAATTTACAAGTCCATTTAAAAATTCTTTCAACCATGCTGAAGCTGTATCTAAAACACTTGTAGTAGAATTTTGAATAACTGTTTTTATTTCATTTGATAAATGGATTTTGTCAAAATCAAAACTATTTGAAAAATCATTAAACATTGCACCTGCTTTATCAAAATATCCGATTTAGTCCTTGTAACAAATTAGATGCTTCTGAAAAAATAGTTATACCTGCCCAAATTAAACTTCCAAGTATAATTAATGCCACTAAAACAAATATTATAATAGCACTTGCTCTTCTTGATAATTTAAAATTATTCATTATTTTTTTTATTAATGGTTCAATAATTAACGCTAATATAAATGCAACTAAAAATGGCATATAAAAAACTGCCAATTTAAAAGCCAAAATAGTTGAACCCAATAAAAAAACAACATATACTATTCTTTTTAAGACGTTTGTCCAATATCTTGTATCCAAAATCATCAAACTCTCCTTAAAACATAGTATATGCTGTTTATCATAATTTTAAGCATATATATTTCTAAATATTTTATTCTGCATTTTCTTCTGCTTCACAATCACATATCTTCTCAACAGTATCAGTCACTTCTTCTTTCCCTATTTCTTCATTATTTTGTACTAAATCTCCTACTGATAAAAATCCTATAACTTTGTTTTCTTCATCACATACAGGTAACCTTCTTATATGATTTTTAGACATCTTACATTGAGCATCAGTTATTTCATCATCTTCTTTACAAGAACATACATTAGTTGTCATTATTTCAGAAACTTCAGTATCTCTAATATCTTTATCAGATGCAACAGTTCTTAAAATTATATCTCTATCTGTTACAATACCACATAGACAACCATCATCATCAATAATAGCTATTGATCCAACATGGTTATCAGCCATCATTTTTGCTACTTCTTTAATCTTAGTGTCTGGAGTAACTGAACATACATTATTACACATACAATCTTTAACCTTCATTTTAAAACCACCTTTCAAATTCGAGATTTTCACATTTTAAAATCTCAATTTTAGTTTGTGCGAAAATCAAAAATTATATGCTAAGAAATTTATGTCTATAATTTTTTTACCATTTTTTTGAAAATATCGCCTCTTTCATATGCATTTTTAAACATATCAAAACTTGCACTAGCAGGTGAAAATAAAACTATTTTCCCTTTGCTAGCAATCGAATCTGCTTTATCAACTGCTTCATCTAAACTTTTACATTCATATATATGTACTTTCTTTTTATGTTTTTTCATTTCATTTTCAACTGCTGATTTTATTTTATTAGCAGTTTGCCCTATTAAAATTAATTCTTTTACATTTTTAACAATAGGTTTTGCAATTGGAGTATAATCTAAATTTTTGTCATATCCACCAGCAATTAATATAATATCTTTTTTAGGAAATGCATTTATTCCAGCAATTGTCCTTGTTGGTGATGAGCTAGCTGAATCATTATACCATTCTACGCCATGTATATTTTTTACAAATTCTAAACGATGTTCTACTCCTTTAAATTTCATTAGTGCTTTTCTTATAGTATCTGTTTTTACAAAATCTCGTGTAGCTGCAGCTGCAGCACATATATTTTCAAAATTATGTACTCCCTTTAACTTAATTTCATCCCCGTAAACTATATGTTCTCGCAGATTGTTCTCGCATTTTTTCACAGCATCATCTTCTACTATATATCCATCTTCTAATCTAGTTTTACTACTAAAATATACTACTTTTCCTCTTGCTTCTTTTTTCATTTTATTAGTGATTTCATTATCATAATTTAATATAAGTTTTCCTTCCTCATTTTGATAACGATATATATTTTTCTTTGCATCAATATATTCATTGTAATCTTTATGTATATTTAAATGATTTGGTGTTATATTAGTAATAACAGCTGTCTGAGGACTTATATCCATGCCCATTAATTGGAAACTACTTAATTCTAAAACTAAAACATTGTCAGGTCTAATTTCATCAAGTTTGGTAAATAATGGCGTTCCAATATTTCCTCCTAAATAAGTATTATATCCACCTTCTTTTAAAATATTATTTATCATATTTGTAGTTGTTGTTTTTCCTTCACTTCCAGTTACTCCAATAATTGGACAAGGACACATTTTCATAAGCATTTCAATTTCAGTGGTTACAATTGCTCCTCTTTTTTCCTCTTCTTCTAGTTCTTTTCTTGTCGGTAAACAACTTGGCGAACGAAAAATTAAAACAAAATTTTTTAAATTTGAAAGGCAATTTTTTCCTAAAAAATAATTAAATTCATATACATTTATTTTATGCATAATTTCCGTTGGTATTTCTTCTAGTTCTTTTTCGTCAAAAACTGTTACTCTTGCCTTCTTTTCATATAAATAGTCTAATAAAGGTAAATTACTTACTCCTAAGCCAATAACTGCTACTTTTCTAAATCTTATAAAATTATTAAATTCTTCTAGTTTTTCATTTTTAAATTGTTGCAATTTATTTTCACCTCATCTTTTTTGTTAATTTTCATTTATAGTATATGAATTATTATATATTAATGTCAATAAAAAGTAAACCTTAAAAAATTACATAATAATTCACAGTTAATTTAATTTTCATTAATAACTGTGAAGCATTGCAATAAATGTTTTAAAAAATTTATAAAATTTATATTTTTGGACATAATAATAATATAAAATTTTTATGGAGGTGCTTATTTATGTCAAAGAACAGTAAAAATAATAACAATAACAACAATAGTAAAAAGAATAATAACAACAATAATAACAATAACCAAAATCAAAATAATGAAAGACAATCAAACAACAACAAATAATTTATATTCTTAAAAAAGTGCCTAAGATTTTTTATAACAAACAAATCTTAGGCACTTTCTTTATTGTAGTAGACAACAAGGTTCTTATTCGCACTCTATTCCAAAGCCTTTGGAAGGGGTTTGCATTCTTCTTTTCATTTCTGTTTCATTATAATATATATCCCCATCTTTACCTTCATGAACGTTATATCCATATTTTTTTAATATTTTCATTATATCTTCTTGATTTTGCTTATTCGTCTTATAAATCCCCATAGAATCAGAATACATGACAATATTTATTAATTCATCAATTATTTCTTCATCTATTTCGCCATTCATAGCTCTTCTATAAATATCTATTTTTTCTATTTTTTTACAGATTTTATAATAATCTTCTGAATCTGATGGTTGTTCATTATAAAATGTTTCTTCTAGGATTGCCTCTATATCAAATAGTTGATGATCTAAGTTTTCAATAAAATATGGATCATCATCAATATGATTGTCTATATATTCTTCTAATTTTTTTCTAAAATATTCCATATTTTTATTAAATAGGTCTACTCTGCTTTTTACGTCTTTTGTATTTACAGTATAACAGAAATTTTCAAAAATACATTGATATATATCTTTAACTTTAGCTTCAAATTGTTCTTGTGTTAGATTATCACTATTCAAAGATTTTATCTCTTCTTCTTTTACTTCTAGTTTTTCCTGTTGAGATTCTATTCCCAATTTATTATTTAAATCTCGAGCGTATTCTTGTGCCTTATCCATAATTTGCATATCATCAATACATTCTGAAAAATCATACTCATCTATATGGTATTCTTTAGATTCTACTTCAGTTATTATATCTTTATATTTCTGTATAATTTTGTCTACTTTTTCATTATCATCTAAGTAATCATCATTAATAAAATACTCAACACCTTTATTTTTTTCAAAAGTTAACTCTTTAATTTGTTGAATGTATTTTTCCAATTCGTCGTATTGTCTCTGGTTTATTTGATTTGGAATAATAACTGTTAATTTTTCTGGAATAGCAAGACAATATATATTTTTTTCATTTTCAAAAAATATACTTGTATTTAAACTTTTAGTGAATTTATACTCTGGATCAATTCTACTTAAAATCAATTCTGTGACATAAGCATGCCCTCCTGTAACTACGTATTCATCAAAATATGAGCTTACTGTTTGTTCAGGTGAAATTACTGTCACAGCATACCTTTCTTGGGTTTCTCCTGAAAATAGTTTTTTTACGTCAAAAATTTGATTTGCATACAATAATTCTTGAGTAATTATATCTTCATCTTCTACTTCATAATTTATTATATAGTGCATATTTATCTCCTAATTTAAAGTGTTAAATTTCTTTTTTTAATATCTTGTATCCAATAATTTTCTGTTTTATTCTAATCTAAAATGTTGTATTTTTTTCTTTCTGCATATTCTGTATGTAAAAGTTTTTCAGCTAATTCGCCTCCTGGCTCTCCAATATAATCCTTATATATTTTCTTTAATGCTGGATTTTCATGGGATTTTCTAATAGTACTCTTTTCATCTATTGTATATAACGCTTTTGCTCTCAATTCTCTTACATCAACTTCTGAACGAATCTTAGAACTTTTTATTGGTTGTCCTCCACCCATAATGCATCCTCCAGGACAAGCCATTATTTCTATAAATTGATAATCAGCTTTTCCACTATTAATCTCATCTAAGATTTTTCTTGCATTTGATAAACCACTCGCTGCAACTATTTTTAATTCTTTTCCTGCAATATTTACTGTTGCTCTTTTTATTCCAGCACCACCACGAACTGCCTCGAAATCAATTTTTTCTAAATTTTCTCCTGTTAAGATATCTTGAGCTGTTCTAAGTGCTGCTTCCATAACTCCACCTGTAGTTCCAAATATTGCTCCAGCTCCTGTTGCTTCTCCCATTGGATCATCAAATTCGCTGTCTTCAAGATCTGTAAATTCTATATTGCCTTGTTTTATCATTCTAGCTAATTCTCTAGTTGTTATAACTGCATCAACATCGCGTAAACCGTCTACTTCCATTTCTGGTCTAGATTTTTCAAATTTCTTAGCTACACATGGCATTACTGATACTACATACATTTTTTTAGGATCTATATTTTCTTTTTCTGCATAATATGATTTTAATATTGCACCAAACATTTGATGTGGTGATTTACAACTTGATAAATGTGGCAATAAGTCAGGATAATTAGCTTCTATAAATCTAACCCATCCTGGTGAACATGATGTAATCATTGGTAAATTATCATTTTCTTTAAATCTCTTTACAAATTCAGTTGCTTCTTCCATTATTGTGAAGTCTGCTCCCGTATTTGTATCAAATACTTTGTCAAATCCTAATCTCTTTAATGCTGTAACCATTTTTCCTGTTACGCTTGTACCAATTGGATAACCAAATTCTTCACCTAATCCTGCTCTAACTGCTGGAGCTGTTTGAGCTATAACAAATGTATCTGGATCTTTTATCTTTTTCCATACATCATCTATTTCTTCTTTTTCATGAAGTGCTCCTGTTGGACATGCTTGAATACATTGACCACATAAAGTACAGTTTACATCATTCAAACTATTATTTCCTACTGTTGATACACAAGATTCAAATCCTCTGTTTGCACAATCAATTGCTCCTATTCCTTGAACATTTTTACATGTAGAAATACATCTTCTACATAATATACATTTATTTGTATCTCTGACTATTGAAGGAGATTTATCATCTTTTTCATATTCAATTCTTTCTCCTTCATATTTTATTTTTGAAATATTATATTTATTCGCTAAAGCTTGTAATTCACAATTTCCTGAACGAATACATGTTAAACAATCTTGAGGATGGTTTGATAATATTAAATCAAGTATTGTACGTCTTGCATCTACTACTGCTGGTGTATTTGTGTGTACTACCATTCCTTCTTCTGCTACTGTTATACATGAAGGACTATATCCTCTTCTTCCTTCTATCTCTACTATACACATTCTACAGTCTCCAGCTGCATTTATTTCTTTTAAAAAACATAGAGTTGGAATGTCTATTCCTACTTGTTTAGCTGCTTGTAAGACTGTTGTATTTTTGTTAACTTTTACTTCTTGACCATCTATCGTTAAAGTTACCTTTTCTTCCATTTTCTTTTCTCCTTTTCTCAAATTAAAAAATATATGTTCTTATATAAATTGTGTTAATAAATGTGAATGCTTTTTTAGTTTTTGGCCATATTTATATAATTTATTTAATGGCTTTGAATGGGCAACTACTTAAGCATGTACCACATTTAATACATTTATCTTGGTCGATAACTCTCTTATCTCTGCCTTCACCTTTAATTGCATTAACTGGACAATTTCTTTGACAAAGTCCGCATCCTTTACATAGTTCTGGATCCACAGTTATTTTTGAAATAGCCTTACATTCCTTAGTTCTACATTCTTTCTTTATTGCATGTTCTTCAAATTCTTCTCTAAAATATTTCATTGTGCTTATTACAGGGTTTGGTGCACATTGGCCAAGTCCACAAACACTTGCACTTTGTATATTTTTAGCTAGTTCTTCTAGTTTTTCTAAATCTTCTTCTTCACCTTTTCCAGCACAAAGTTTCTCTAATATTTCTAACATTCTTTTTGTACCAATTCTACAAGGTGTACATTTTCCACAACTCTCACTTACAGTAAATTCAAGATAGAATCTTGCTAAATTAACCATACATTTAGTATCATCCATTATGATCATTCCACCAGAACCCATCATTGATCCTATTTCTTTAAGTGATTCATAATCAATTGGTGTATCCAAATGTTCTTTTGGTATACATCCTCCTGATGGTCCTCCAGTTTGTGCTGCTTTAAATTCTCTGTTATTTGGTAATCCTCCACCAATATCGAAAACTATTTCTCTTAAAGTTGTTCCCATAGGTACTTCAACAAGTCCTATATTATTTACATTTCCTCCAAGAGCAAATACTTTTGTTCCTTTTGATTTTTCAGTTCCTATTGAAGAATACCATTCAGCTCCATTTAAAATTATTTTTGTTATATTTGCATATGTTTCAACATTATTTATTAATGTAGGTTTTCCCCATAATCCTGCTTGTGCTGGATAAGGTGGTTTCAATCTAGGTTGACCGCGTTTTCCTTCTATTGATTCTAATAGTGCTGTCTCTTCACCACATACGAAGGCTCCTGCACCTAAACGAATTTCGATGTCAAAATCAAAATCTCTATCAAATATTTTCGTTCCTAATAAGCCATAATCTCTTGCTTGCTCAATAGCTATTTTTAATCTTTTAACTGCTATTGGATATTCAGCTCTTACATATATATAACCTTTGTTAGCTCCAATTGCATATCCTGCTATTGCCATTGCTTCAAGAACACAGTGTGGATCACCTTCAAGAATACTTCTATCCATGAATGCTCCTGGATCACCTTCATCTGCATTACAAACAACATATTTTTGCTTTCCTTCAACTACTTTTGTAAGCTCCCATTTCTTACCTGTTGGGAAACCTGCTCCTCCACGTCCTCTTAGTCCAGAATCTGATATAGTTTTTATAACATCATCTCTGCTCATTTGAGTTAAAACTTTTTCTAAAGCTGAATAACCATCAAATGCTAAATATTCATCTATATCTTCAGGATTTATAACTCCACAGTTTTTAAGAGCAATTCTTTTTTGCTTTTTATAGAAGTTAAGCTCGTCTAGACTATTTACTTTGCTTCCATCTATATCTTTGCATAGTAATCTTTCTACTCTCTTTCCTTCTACTATATGTGTTTGAATAATTTCTTCACAATCATCTGGTGTTACCATAGCATAAAATGTATCTTCTGGACGAATTATTACTATTGGACCTTTTGCACAAAGCCCAAAGCATCCAGTTTTTATAACTCTTACGTTTTCAATACCTTTTTCTTTTATTATTGTCTTAAAGTTTTCAAGTATCTTTTCTGATTTAGATGATGTACATCCTGTTCCATGACATACCAATATATGTTTTTCTCTTGTATCAGCACTAGTATTAACACGTAAGTCTAATTCTTTTCTCTTATTTTTTCTAATTTCGTGTATCTCTTCTATAGTTTTCATTAAACCTTCCTCCATATTTAAATTTTAAATATTTTTTTCTAGCTCATCTAGAACTTGATCTAATTTTTGAACAGTTGCTTTTCCATATACTTCTCCATTTACCGTAAAAACAGGTGCTAGTCCACAAGCTCCTACACATCTTGTCTCATCTATTGAAAACATACCGTCCTCTGTAGTCTGACCTGCTTCTATTTTTAGTCTTTCTTTTAATCTATCCAATATTTTTTGTGAACCTTTAACAAAACAAGCTGTTCCTAAGCATACAGAAATTGTGTATTTTCCTTTTGGTTCTAATGTAAACCTTGAATAAAAGGTTATAACTCCATAAATTTCTGCCATAGGCATTTTTAAAAATTCAGATAACTTTGATTGTGTATATTTAGGGATATATCCAAAATGTTCTTGGACTTCATTCAATATTTGAATTAAATTATCCTTTTCTGGCTTATACACATTAAATATCTTTTCCTCTAAAAACTTAAGTTGTTTTTCTTGACTGCATTTTGTTTCTTCCATATCTTTTTCCTCCATTAAATAAATATGTTTTACAAATCAAATTAATTATAACAAACCTAGTTTTTTTATACAATATTTTTTCAAAAAAATTGTCGATAAATAAAAGGTAATAAAAATAACAATTGACAAATTTGTCGAAAAATGGGAAAATATAATCAGTAAAAAATAAGAAAGGGGGAATTTTTCGTGAACAGTATTAATAGTAATGTAGATTTAACCGGTTTATCAAAACAAGACGCTCTTGCTGCTGGAGAAATTGCTGGAGGAATTTTAGGAGTTGTCTATACAATCGTAGCAATAATTTATGTACTTGAAATAATCGGTATGTGGAAAATATTTGTTAAAGCTGGTATAGCCGGATGGAAATCAATTATACCTATTTATAATTTAGTACTACTTTTCAAATTAAGTGGTGAATCACCTTGGCTTATCTTATTATTCTTTGTACCTATAGCTAACCTTTATCCAGCACTTCATCAACCATACAAACTTGCAAAATCTTTTGGTAAAGGAATTGGTTGCACATTAGCATTAATTTTCTTCCCAGGTTTTGCTTATATGTACCTAGGTTTAGGAAAAGCTGAATATGTAGCAGCAGGTGGAAACGAATAAATAATAAAAAAAGAAGTTAATTCCCAAAAATAAGAATTAACTTCTTTTTTTATTCTAGAACAGTTATCATTTCCTATAAATATTTTTTCAAAAATTGACCTGTATAAGACTCTTCATTTTTACAAACTTCTTCTGGAGTTCCTGATGCAATTACTTGACCTCCGGCATCTCCACCCTCTGGACCTAAGTCTACAATATAATCACAAGTTTTTATTAAATCTAAGTTATGTTCTATAACTATAATGCTATTTCCTGTATCAACAAGTCTTTGTAAAATTTTAATTAATTTATGAACATCTGCAATATGTAAGCCTGTCGTAGGTTCGTCTAAAATATATAAAGTTTTTCCAGTTGCTCTTTTAGAAAGTTCTGTTGCAAGTTTGACACGTTGTGCCTCTCCTCCTGATAATGTTGTAGATGGTTGACCAAGTTTTATATATCCTAATCCAACGTCATATAATGTTTGAATTTTTTGTTTTATCCTAGGAATTTTATCAAAAAATTCTAATGCCTCTTCAACAGTCATATCTAAAACATCTGCAATAGTTTTTCCTTTATATTTAACTTCTAATGTTTCCCTATTATATCTTTTTCCCTTACACACTTCACATGGTACATACACATCTGGTAAAAAGTGCATTTCAATTTTGTGAACTCCATCTCCTTTACAACTTTCGCATCTACCTCCTGCTACATTGAAACTAAATCTTCCTTTTTTGTATCCTCTCATTTTAGCTTCACTTGTAGCTGCAAAAATATCACGAATCAAATCAAACACTCCTGTATAAGTTGCAGGATTTGAACGAGGAGTTCTTCCTATTGGAGATTGGTCTATATCTATTATTTTATCAATATTTTTTAAACCTTTTACTGCTTTACATTTACCTGGTTTCTCATTAGATTTATTAATTTCTTTTGCAACACTCTTATATAAAACTTCGTTGACAAGAGTCGATTTCCCTGAACCAGAAACTCCAGTAACACAAGTAAATAATCCTAATGGAAAAGTTACATTTATATTTTTTAAGTTATTCTCTGATGCTCCTTGAACTTCTATTACCTTAGATTTTACCATTTTTCTTCTTTTTTTAGGAACTTTGATTTTCTTTTCTCCACTCAAATATTTTCCTGTAATTGAATTTTTTACTTTTTTAATTTCTTCAGCTGTCCCTTGAGCCATAACTTTTCCACCATGTGCTCCTGCTTTTGGTCCAATATCTATAATTTGATCTGCTGCATACATAGTATCTTCATCATGTTCAACAACTATTAATGTATTTCCTAAATCTCTAAGCTTTTTCAAAGTAGCTAATAACTTGTCATTATCTCTTTGATGTAAACCAATACTTGGTTCATCTAAAATATATAAAACTCCTGTTAAACCTGACCCTATTTGTGTTGCTAAACGTATACGTTGTGCTTCTCCTCCTGATAAAGTTCCTGCACTTCTAGATAATGTCAAATATTCAAGCCCTACATCCATTAAAAATTGTAATCTTTTATCAAGCTCTTTTAAAATTTGTTCAGCTATCATTGCTTGTGTTTTATTTAACTTTAATTTTCTTAAGAAACTTTGTATCTTATTTATTGACATTTCTGTTAATTGATTAATATTTTTTCCATTTATTTTTATTGATAAAATTTCTTTTTTTAGACGTGCACCTTTACATGTTGGACATTCTGAATTACTCATGTAAAATTCATAAAAATCACGCATTCCTTGAGATTTAGTTTCGCTATGACGTCTTTCTAAAGTAGGTAATACTCCTTCAAAAGGTGCTGTAAATCTTCTTGTACCTGCATAAGAAGAATACTCGAAGTCAATTTCTTCATCTCCTGTTCCATACATTATTTTATCTAAAAACTTACGAGGTAATTTTTTGATTGGAACACTTATATCAACTCCATAATGTCTACCTATACTTTCGAAATACATTTTAGCCATTGTATCTCCACGTTTCATAGTACTTGCCCCAAATGCTTTAACTCCATCATATAAAGTTTTATTTTTATCTGGGATAATTAAATCTTCATCCATCTTCATTAAATATCCAATTCCTAAACAACTTGGACATGCTCCATAAGGATTATTAAATGAAAACATTCTAGGAGTTATTTCTGGAAAACTAAATCCACAGTCTGGACAAGCATAATTACAACTATATAATTTTTCTTCTTTTCCGACTATATCAATTGTTACAAGATTATTTGCATTTTTCAAAGCAGTTTCAACTGACTCTGTTAATCTACTTCTTATTTCAGGTTTTATAACAAGTCTATCTACGATTAAATCTATATTATGTTTTTTCTTTCTATCAAGTTCTATATCGTCTGATAATTCATAGACTTCACCATCTATTTTTGCTCTTACAAAACCTTCTTTTTGGTATCCTTCTAATTGCTTTACAAACTCACCTTTACGACCACGAATAATTGGTGCTAATACCTGTATTCTTGTTCCTTCTTCCAACTCTAAAATATTATCAATAATTTGGTCTATTGATTGTTTTTCTATTTTATTTCCACAATTAGGACAATATGGTATACCAATTCTAGCATAAAGCAAACGGATATAATCATATATTTCAGTTACAGTTCCTACTGTTGAACGAGGATTTTTTGATGTTGTTTTTTGATCAATGGAAATTGCTGGTGACAATCCTTCAATAGATTCAACATTAGGCTTTTCCATAATACCTAAGAACTGTCTTGCATATGAAGATAAGCTTTCTACATATCTTCTTTGACCTTCAGCATATAATGTATCAAATGCTAAAGATGATTTACCAGAACCAGAAAGTCCAGTAATTACAACTAATTTATTTCTCGGTATTTCTAGACTTATATTTTTTAAATTATGCTCTTTTGCCCCTTTTATTATTATTTTATCGTTATCCATTATTCTCTCTCCTATTTGTGTTAATATAAAATTCATTCTACATTTTACCATAATTTTGGTTTTGATTCAACTGAATTGTCTTACAATATGATGGTATCTTAAAATAGGAGCCCTAAAAGCAAAAATTCCAGAGAGAAATCGCTGGAATTTTTATGTGTAAAATTTTAATTAACCGAATAGACGTCAATATAATCCGCTAACTTTTCTGTTGAGTTTAAATCAACATGAATATTAAAAGCAATTATTGGCTTTTTTCCTGGTTTAACATCATCAACATAGCCTGTATAGAAGGCTCTGCCAGTATTTTTATCTGCGACCAGTCTGTCTAGCCAAATTTTATTTTGTACGCCTACTTCAATCCGAGAAACAACTGAAAGAAAATTTTTTATTTCAGATAAATGAAACCCAAAAAATTCTTTACACTTTGTTTCATTAAGGTAATATTTCCCTTCATCATCTAGCCAATCAAGGATGTCAGAGAAATTTATTAGCATTATCATTCCTTTCCTCCTTTTGGAATTAAATACTAAACTCTATAAAAGAGTTACCAAAAAACTACAATTTTAACAGATTTTTCTGTTATTATGATATATATTATATTACTTATTTAGTTTTATGTCAACTTTTCTTGTCTTTTACATATATAAATGTTAAAATATCTATAATATTAACTTACAAGGAGTAAATTATGTTTAAACTACATTCAAATTTTAAACCAACTGGCGACCAGCCAGAAGCAATTGAATATTTAAGTAACGGTATTGAACAAGGCAAAAAATTCCAAACATTGCTTGGAGTTACAGGTTCTGGAAAAACTTTTACAATGGCAAATATAATTCAAAAAGTACAAAGACCAACACTGATTTTAGCACATAACAAAACACTAGCTCGGTCAATTATATTCTGAATTTAAAGAATTTTTCCCTGAAAACAATGTTGAGTATTTTGTAAGTTATTATGATTATTATCAACCTGAAAGTTATATTGCATCAACAGATACCTATATAGAAAAAGATTCTTCTATTAATGATGAAATAGATAAGTTACGTCATTCTGCAACTCTTTCTCTTTTTGAGACAAGAGATGTAATTGTTGTAGCTTCTGTTTCTTGTATTTATGGTTTGGGAGATCCAATTGACTACGAAGAAATGACTTTATCACTTAGACCAGGTATGGAAAAATCTCGAGAATTTGTAATGAAAAAATTAATTAGTATGCAATATACTAGAAACGAAATAGATTTCCAAAGAGGGTCTTTTAGAGCTAAAGGTGATATTTTAGAGATTTACCCTTCTTCACAAAGTGAATCTGCTATAAGAGTTGAGTTTTGGGGTGAAGAAATTGAAAAAATTTCTGAGATAAATCCATTAACTGGTAAATCTGTTGGAATTAGAAGCCACGTTCTTATTCCTCCTGCCTCACAATATGTAACAAACAAAGAAAAAATGGATAAAGCAGCAATTACTATTGAAGAAGAATTAGAAGAACGTATTAAATATTTCAAAGATAGAAATAAATTAATAGAAGCTCAAAGAATTGAAGAAAGAACAAATTTCGACCTTGAAATGATGAAAGAAACTGGATTTTGTTCAGGAATTGAAAACTATTCACGTCACATTAGTCAAAGAGCTCCAGGAAGTCCACCATACACCCTATTTGACTATTTTCCAAAAGATTTCTTGTTGATGATAGATGAATCACATGCAACTATTCCCCAAGTAAGAGCTATGTATAATGGTGATAGAGCTCGTAAAGAATCTTTAGTGAAATATGGATTCCGACTACCTTCTGCCTTTGATAATAGACCTTTAAAATTTGATGAATTTGAAAAAAGAATTAATCAATGTATTTTTGTTTCTGCAACACCTGCAGATTATGAAAAAGAGCATAGTAAAGATAATGTTATCGAACAAATTATAAGACCTACTGGATTATTAGATCCTAAAATTATCGTTAAACCTGTTACTAATCAAATTGATGATTTAATAGAACAAATTAGAATTCGTACAGAAAAACAAGAACGTGTACTTGTTACTACTCTTACTAAAAAAATGGCGGAAGATCTTTCTAAATATTTAAAAGAATTAGATATGAAAGTCGCTTATATGCATTCAGACACTAAAGCTCTCGAAAGAATGGAAATTATAAGAGATTTACGCTTGGGTAAATATGATGTTCTTGTCGGTATAAATCTTTTAAGAGAAGGTTTAGATATTCCAGAAGTGTCTTTAGTTGCAATTTTAGATGCAGATAAAGAAGGTTTCTTACGTTCAGAACGTTCATTAATTCAAACTATCGGACGTGCTGCAAGAAATACTGATGGTACAGTTATAATGTATGCAGATGAATTGACAGATTCTATGGAAAAAGCAATAAGTGAAACAAATCGTAGACGTACTATTCAAGAAGCTTATAATCAAAAACATGGTATAACACCAAAAACAATTAAAAAGGATATTAGAGATTCTATTAAAGCAACTCAAGTTGAAGATATTGCTGTTGAATATAAGTTAGAAAAAGATGAAGACATTTTAGATGTTATTGCTCGTCTAACCGATGAAATGTTAGAACATGCTGCCAACATGGAATTTGAACAAGCTGCCGAGTTACGTGATAAAATTAAAGAACTTGAAAATTTACACACATCAGACTAAATCTAAAAAAACTAAAAATATTGCATTATGTCAAATAAAGACGAGCAAAATTGCCCGTCTTATTTTAATGTATATTTTTTGACAATTCCGCTCGACTTTTCAGATCTTTATTTTTTCAAACTTGTCTTTTTTTATTTCTTTAGGCACTTCAACTGGATATTTTCCAGTAAAACATCCATAGCATAATCCATCTACTTTGCAATCTTTCGTAATCTCGTCCAAACTTTCTAAACTTAAATATTCTAGTGAATCTGCACCTATTTTTTTTCTTATTTCTTCTACTGTTCTTCCATTAGCAATCAGACATTCTTTATTATCTATGTCTGTCCCAAAATAGCAAACATCTATAAATGGTGGTGATGCTATTCTTATATGAACCTCTTTTGCTCCTTCTTCTCTAAGAGTTTTTATGAGTTTTGCTAATGTATTACCTCTTACAATAGAATCATCTACTAAGACAATTCTCTTTCCTTTAACTGTTTGTTTTAGTGGATTTAATTTTAAATTTATTTGTTTCTTTCTTTTGTTTTGAGTATTCTGTATAAAAGTTCTACCTATGTATTTACTTTTTATATAAACTATATCATAAGGTATTTTTGATTGTTTTGAATAACCTAATGCTGCATCAATACCTGAATCTGGAATTCCTGCGACTATATCAGCTTCTACTGGTGCTTGTTTTGCTAAACATCGTCCTGCATTTTCACGGAAGATGTGAACATTAATACCATCTATAATTGAATCAGGTCTACCAAAATAAATATATTCAAATACACATAGACTTTTCTTTTCATCTGTTACTACTTTTTCGCTCTTAATTTTATTGTTTGAAACTGTAACTACTTCTCCTGGTTCAATATCTCTATCAAATGTTGCACCCATTATATCTAATGCACAACTTTCAGATGAAAATATTATATCTTTTCCTAAATGTCCCATGCATAATGGTCTAAATCCTTGTGGATCTCTAACTGCTATCATCTTTGTTGAAGACATTACTAAAAGAGAATATGCTCCTTTTATTATCCTCATTGTATTTTTTACTGCTTGTTCTATTGAACCCGTTATTAATCTTTCTCTTACAATTACATGGCATATAATTTCAGTATCACTAGTAGTTGTAAAAATTGCTCCTTGTGCTTCTAAGTTTTCTCTTATTTCTTGTGCATTTGTAATGTTTCCATTATGTATAACTGCTAAATTTCCTTTTTTGTGCCTTACTACCATAGGTTGAGAATTTACCACCTTACTTGCTCCTGTTGTAGAATAGCGAACATGACCAAGTGCCATTTTACCTTGTGGTAACTTTCGTACAATCTCTTCTGTAAAAACATCTGACACTCTCCCAATATCTTTATGGAATTGTATAATTCCATCTTCGTTTATTGCTATTCCACAACTTTCTTCTCCCCTATGTTGCAAAGCTGAAAGTCCTACACATATTCTCCCTGCTAAATCTTCTTTGGATTCTTTTGCATAAATTCCAAAAACTCCACATTCTTCTTTAATTTTTCCAAATACCATTTTTATTTCCTTTCTTTTAATTGACTTAGTATTATCCCCATGATACAATCTAATTAATTAATAATACATGGAGGTATAAAATGTATAATTTAGTTGTATTTGCTTCTGGCAATGGTTCAACTTTGCAATCTATTATAGATTCAATTTCAAACCATAAGTTAGAAGCCAAAATCTCACTAGTTATAAGCGACAATCCTGATGCTTATGCTCTTAAAAGAGCAGAGTTAAATAATATTGATACTTATGTAATTCAAAATAATGATTTTAATCGAATTGATTCAGAACTTTCTGAACTTCTATCTTCTTATCCTGTAAACTTGATTGTTCTTGCTGGATATCTAAAAATGATTGGTCCTAAATTAATTGAAAATTATACTATTATAAATACTCATCCTTCACTATTACCTAAATACGGTGGAAAAGGTATGCATGGCATGCATGTTCATGAAGCTGTAGTAAATTCTAAAGAATATTTTACTGGACCTACTGTTCATTTTGTAAATCAAGAATATGACAAAGGTGAAATTATAAGTCAAACAAAAGTAGAAATTTTACCAACAGACACTATAGAAGATGTTTCTGATAAAGTTCAAGCAATTGAAAAGATTCAATTAAATCAAGTTTTAAAACGTTTTGTTAATCATGAATTATAATTTTCAATATTAATTATAATGTACCTAAGATTTTCTAGAAATATTTGAAAACTCTTAGGTGCATTTTTAATAATTTTTTTATGTTTAATGTTGATATATTGTTCCGATATCTTTTCTATAATCTAATTTGCTATCAATATTATTTTCCATTGCCAAATATGCTTTTTGTTTTGCTTCTTCTAAAGTTTCTCCATTTGTATGTACAGCAAATAATCTAGAAGTACCAACTGAGCTATATACATTTCCTTCTACTGGTTTTGTACTTGCAAAATATACTTTTGCCCCTTTTTCTTTTATTCCTTCTTTATTCAAAGTAAATTGCATAGGTTCTGTATTTTTTATTGCATAATTTGGACTAACTGCATAAACAGTAAATGTGTAATTATTTTTAAATTTGCAATTTTCTTCAGTTAAATTTTTATTCCATATATTTCTCATTATATCTGCAAATGGAGTTTCTAAAGAATTCAAAACATTAATAGCTTCTGGATCTCCAAATCTTGCATTAAATTCTATAAATTTAATTCCTTGTTTACATTTAAAGAATCCCCCATAAATAACTCCTGTAAATTCCATACTATCTTTGTTTACATATTGAATAGTGTCTTTTATCAATTTACTGCATTCATCTATATCTTTTTGTTCCAAGAAAGGTAATAATCCATTTTTAAAACTTAGACATCCCATTCCACCCGTTCCTGGTCCTTTATCTTCATCAAACCTGTAAGGATAATCAAATGTAGTTGGTGTTACTACTATATTTTCTCCATCTGTTAAAGCCATAACTGTAAATTCTTTTCCTTCAATTTTATCTTGAACTATTACTTTTCCATCTGACTCTAAACAAGATTTAGCATATTCGTAACCCTCATCTTTACCTTTAAAATGGACACCTCCTACTTTAACTCCTTTTCCTCCTGTTAATCCTTCTGGTTTAACAACAAAACTAT
Source organism: uncultured Clostridia bacterium (assembly GCA_947625665.1). GTDB lineage: Bacteria > Bacillota > Clostridia > TANB77 > CAG-508 > CAG-269. Next base: position 23,419 of record CANQPF010000014.1, read on the forward strand.
CATCTTTATAATTTTTCATTACTTGTTCTAATTGCTCTAAGTTTGTTATTTTTTCATTTTTTATCATCATTTGAGGTGCTAATTTATCAACAATGTCTAAAGCATAAGTTTTGCTCCATTCAATTTTTGAACCTTTTGAAGTTGGTCCAAATGTCTTTAACCCAAGTTCTTTTGCTAAATCAATTAATCCTTCTTGCAATAAATTATCTTGACTTACAACGCATGCATCTATATTTTCATCTTGAATAAATTTCTTAACTAGATCTTTATCAAATGGATTTCCAACTAAATATTTGCCATTTGATTTTTCTACTTCTTCTGCTATTGATGGATTTATGTATGACATTACTGAATATAATTCAAATCCTTTAGCAATTTGTTCTGCCAATACCGCTTCTCTACCACCATTTCCTAACAATAAACATTTCTCCATTTTACAACATTTCCTTTCTTTTATTAAAATATTTTTCTTGTGTTAAAATTTCTCTTGTTATCAAACAATAAAACAGTTAAAGATTTAAACTTCTATTTTTATATCTACATCCTTTGCATACTCGCTATACTTTTCTAATACAGGATTAACTCTACTCGTAATAAAATCTTCTACTTGATTAGAAGCTCTACCAGATAAATTTTCTGGACTTAAGGCTTCCATTATTTCATCTTTTGTTAATCCAAATGTTTCATCATTAGCAATTCTATCAACTAAATCATTTGGCTTACCAAATTCTTTTACCTGTCTTCCCGCTTCCATCGAATAAACTCTAATCTTCTCATGTAATTCTTGTCTATCTCCACCTTTTAGTACAGCATTCATTAAAATTTCTTCTGTTGCCATAAAAGGAAGTTCTTGCATCATATTAGTTTTTATAACATTTTTATAAACTACAATGTTTTTAGAAATATTTGCATATAAAGTAAGTATACTATCCACTGCTAAAAAGCTTTCTGGTATACATATTCTTTTATTTGCAGAATCATCTAATGTTCTCTCTAACCATTGTGTCGCAGATGTAACTGTAGGATCCATACTTAATGTCATAACATGTCTAGCTAATGAATTTATTCTCTCACTTCTCATAGGATTTCTTTTATATGCCATTGCGGATGAACCAACCTGTCCTTTTTCAAAAGGTTCTTCTAATTCTTTTTCATGTTGTAATAATCTCATATCATTTGCGAACTTCGAACAACTCTGTGCTATCTGTGATAATAAATTTAATACTCTTGTATCTAATTTTCTTGTATAGGTTTGTCCAGAAACATCATAAACTTTATCAAATCCCATCTTTTCAGCTATTTTTATATCTAATTGTTTTACCGCTTCTTCATCTTTAAACAACTTCATAAAACTTTCTTGAGTTCCTGTTGTTCCTTTACATCCTAATAATTTCATATTATCTTGTACAAATTCTAATTCTTCTAAATCTTCCAAAAGATCTTGCATCCATAAAGTTGCTCTTTTACCAACTGTAGTCAATTGTGCTGGTTGAAAATGAGTATACCCTAAACAAGCAACATCTTTATAGTTAATAGCAAAGTTCTTTAAGTTGTTGATTACTAAGATGAGTTTTTGCTTTATTAACTCTAATGCTTTAGACATTAATATTACATCTGTATTATCTGTTACATAACATGAAGTAGCTCCTAGATGAATAATAGGCTTTGCAAGTGGACATTTCAGTCCAAATTCATAAATATGTGCCATAACATCATGCTTACATTCTTTTTCTCTTTTAGCCACTATATCATAATCTATATTATCAACATTGTCTTGCATCTGCTTTATTTGTTCATCAGTAATATTTATACCTAATTCTTTTTCTGTTTGAGCTAAAGCTACCCATAATTTTCTCCATGTTGAATACTTACTGTTATTTGACCACAATCTATTCATTTTATCACTAGCATATCTTCCAGAAAGTGGTGTTACATATTTTTCATTATTCATATAAACCTCCTTTACTCAACTAAAAAATCCAATTTTAGCTTTATACCTACAAATTATGGTTTTATACTAAAATTGGATTTATTTAATTCTTGTTCGTTTAATAAATATAGGCTTTCAAAGTAGCCCTCTGCAAAAAATTCTTTAGTTCGTTTATAACTTTTCGTAAAATTATTTTGCATTTTTACAACTTCCTTTCAAAAAAAGTAATCTTTATTTCGTCTTAATTTTACAAAAACATTATATACTAACTTTTATATTTGTTCAATATTTTAATTTAAAAATTATACTTTTTTATATTCTAGGAAAGTCATCATCGCAGATGATAGACTTGACGTAGAAGATAAATATGCGAAATTTAGATTTTCTTCGCAATTCATTGCTTAGAAAATCTTAATTCCGTTTTTTAGATGAAAATTCTTGGAACTCTATATGAAACTGTACTCAATATTTCATAATTTATTGTATTGCATTCATTTGCTATATCTTCTACTGTAATGTTTTCATTATCCCATATATATACATCATTTCCTTCCTTGACATTTTCTATATCAGTAACATCAACCATACACCCATCCATACAAACATTACCTATGATTGGTGCTTTCTTTCCGTTTATTACAACTTTACCTTTGTTTGAAAGAGCTCTTCGTAATCCATCAGCATATCCAATAGGTATTGTTGCAACTTTTGTTTTCCTATTTGTTTTAAATGTCCTATTATAACTTATTGACGTATTTTCTGGAACCTCTTTTAGAAAAGTAATTTTTGATTTTAATTTACATACAGGTTTTAAATCTATCTTTTCCATAGCTTTATCATAAGATTCATATCCATACATAATAATACCAGGACGAACTAAATTAAATTTACTGTTTGGATAATTCAATATTCCATTAGAAGCTGAGCAATGAATATATTTAAGTTTCTTCTTTAAAGTTTTTTCGACAATATCAATTGCCTCCTCAAATTTAGCTATTTGGCTTTTTGTATATTCATCATCACTATCAGCTGAAGAAAGGTGTGTATATATTCCTTCAATTTCTACATTATCATTAAGATTATTAATAAATTCTTCTTCATCTTCTATATTTATACCTGTTCTTCCCATTCCTGTTTCAATTTCAATGTGTATTTTAATTTTATTATCTTGAAATTTTTCTAATTCTTTCATGAATTCTTTAGAACAAACACCTACTGAAATATTATTTTTTATAATCTTTTCTATTTCATCTTTATATGGCTGGTTTAAAATAAGAATTTCTTTCTTATATCCATTGTCTCTTAGTCCTATTGCTTCATCAACAGTAGCTACTGCAACTATATCAAAATCATTTACTACTTCATTTACTTTATTTATCCATGTACCATAAGCATTTGCTTTAATTACAGGCATAATTTTCTTATCTTTTCCAACATATTTTTTTATTTGCTCTATATTATATTTAAAGTTATCTAAACTAACCTCCATTATTGTTGGTCTTGTATTTTCCATAACCTTCCACCTCTTCTCCTATTCTTCTACTTGTTTCCAATACATTTTGTTTCCTTTAAATTCATAAGTCACTTTATTTTCATCACATAAATATGCTAAATACGATTTTACTGTGCTTCCAACAAGTACATACTGATTAGCATTCATTTTAAGTTCATAATTGTCAAATATGTATTTCAATATTTCTTCATAAGTCTTTTCTTCTTTACAAACATTATAAATTTTCTCAGTTATTTCTTTAACTTTATTTCTATTTAATTCTATCAAACTAGATATATCTTTAGATGCTTCACAATGAGATGGAATATATAATTCACCATCTAATTTTTCTAATTTATCTAATGTATTTAAAAACTCTTTTACATCATATAATACAAATAAATGATATTTTGTAATTGTTTCTTGGCTAAACAAAGAATCTGCCAAAAAATATATATTATCACTTGTTTTTATTCCGATCATATCGTATGAATGTCCTTTTAATTCAAAATATTCTAATCCTACTGGAAGGTTGTCTTGAATTGGTGTAACTACAGACTCTTTTGCTAATAAAAATTTATTTCTTAAATCTTTAAAAGGATATCCGCCATATAAATATGATGGCTCTAAAATTGGACTTTCAGTAACACTCTTTTCAGTTTTGTTTGCAAGAATTTGGCAATTAGTTCTATTTTGAATAATTCTATTTCCTCCAATATGGTCAGCATGTGAATGTGTTGATATTATACCTTTTATATTCCATCCTTGTTCATTAGCAATTTTACAAATCTTTCTTCCTGCTTCTTTATCATTTCCAGTATCTATTATCCAAACATCGTTTTCACTAATTTTATATATTCCAATATTTGTAGGATTTTTTATATAATATGTTTTTTCTCCAGCTTTTATTAGTTCCATCTTACTCATCTCTCTTTCTAAATATTATGCTCATTATATCATAACATCATATCTTTGTATATTCTATCTTGCATAATTAAACTTCAGATGTTATAATGTTATGTAAATTTAACAAGGAGGCTCATGATGGCAGATAGATTAGAAAAACAAAATGCTATATCTAGCTTTACAAATTTCTTCATAAGAATACCTTTAGATAAAAACAATATTGAAAATATTAATGCTCTTGATTCATTAATTAGTACTTATGTAGAATCTGAATTACAACCTTTAGGTTTTTCAAATTCTAATAGTATTATAAAGTTTTACGATGATCCTCAAGATACAAGAAATGCATTTTTACGTTATCACCGAAAATTAAGAGAAAATGGTCTTTTAGATAATAATATAATACCTGAAATAAGTTTTAACAGATGTTCATTATATAAACAACTTTACAGCGATAACATTAATGAAAGAATTTACGGAATAAAATCTATTTTTCAAACAATATATCATGAATTAGCTCATCTAAAACAACATCTAAATATAAATGACAATGTCAGCTCTATTGATACTATAAAATGTGCTGAAGATTTTTTATTACAAGAAATAGAAAAGCAAGATTATATTAATTTATATTATAATTACTGTTTTACTGAAAAAAATGCTGAAATATCATCTTTAGAAGAATATCAAATTATAATGGGATATGACAAAGATTTTGATGATTTAAAAACTATAGAACTTGGAAAAGAAGTAATAGGTCAATGTTATAATAACACTTTTGAAAGAGTAAAATATTTGATTTGTAATCAAAAACATACAGAATTATTACAATATTTTCCTGTTTTACAAAGAGAGTTTAACTTAGATGGTACTGTGAAGACACCTGAACAACTTATTAATGATATGGATACACAGCATTCAAGAATATTTTTTGATAAAGATTTAACTTTTCAAGAAAAAGACACTTTAAACTTTAAATCTCAAAAAATGTACTATGAATTATTATATAGGTCTTTCTCTAGTCTATCAGAAAAAGAGGTAAATGATTCTTTAAAGAATATAGAACCATCTAAGATGAAACAACTTATTAAATTAATGAAAAATCACTTTGAATTTGAGAAACAAGATAATTTATCAAAATTATTTTCTGCACAAAAAGTATTAGAAAATTATAAAGGCACAATATCACCTGCTAACCTAAAATCTGAATTTGATAAAGTTATGCCTTATGTAGTAAATAATTCTGATAAAAAATTACAATTATTAGATAATATAATCTCAAAAAATCCAGATTTAGGTGACGGGCCAGATGGTCGTTAAATTTATTAATTAAACTTTAAATAAGATCATTATATATAATGAAAATAATACTAAAAATAACTCTCCATTTTTTCTTGTCATTGTACGTTTAGGAGAAATTGACGCAAAGAAAATAAGGAATACATTTGCTAGGAGTAGCATTACTATTTCAATGTTATAAGTTATATTATAACTTATTGGATTGATAAGTGATGATGCTCCTATTATTAATGTTATATTAAAAATATTTGAACCTATAATATTCCCGACTGATATATCACTATTTCCTTTTTTAGCTGCAACTATGCAAGTTACCAATTCTGGAAGACTTGTTCCGATTGATAATATTGTTAAACTTATTACCTTTTGACTTATATTAAAATATTGGGCAACTTCAATAGCATTATCTACTATTAAATCTCCTCCTACCTTCAATCCTATTATACCTAAAATAATAAATAATGTTGTTTTCCAAAACGAAAATTTTTTTTCTTCAGTCTTGTCCTCCGCTTCTATTTGATTAAATCCTTCTCCCACATTTCTCATAATTATTGTATAAATAATAAACATCATAAATAAAACAAGTAAAATTATTGCTTCTTGTTTAGAAATTCTATTCTCCGTATTACAAAATACTGAAACTATACATGTTATAATAATAGAAAAAGGGATCTCAAGAATTCTTGACTCCCTTTTTAATTTTAAATCTTTTATTATTGCTGAGGCACCAAGTATTAAAAGTAGATTGCATAAATTACTTCCTATTGCATTTCCAATCTGTAAATCAGTATGTCCTTTTATCGCTGATGAAATACTTATAAATAA